>CALBJS010000130.1 GCA_937892995.1 uncultured Peptococcaceae bacterium
AAACAGTCTAGACCTGCTATAAATTAAAACTCATGGGGCTATTCAGCATCCCCTAGTTAGATAGAAGAGATCGGTTCTGTAGTAAGAACTGATCTCTCTTTACTTTTATTCGTTCTACCGTTATAGTATTGTTGCTAATTGACTGTTGACTTTCTCCTATAAGTAGCTTTATTATTGGGAATTAAGAAAACAATAATTATCATATGATTAATAAAATATCGGAAAGAGGGTATAAATAGAGTGGCTAAAATATTAGATGGAAAAAGCATAGCAGCAAAAATAAAAGAAGAGTTAAAAGAAGAGATTTTCCGATGGAAAGAGAAAGGTATCAGTCCTTGCTTGGCAGTACTCATGGCGGGGGATGATCCGGCATCGGTCTATTATGCGAAGGCCAAACAGAAAGTGTGTGAAAACCTTGGCATGGAATACCGATTCCTTCATTTTCCTGCCAGTACCAAAGAGGAAGATATCCTGAAAAAAATAGAGGAACTAAATTTGGATAGTTTGGTTCACGGGGTGATGGTAGAGTTGCCTTTACCAAGTCATCTTGATTCCAAAAAAATTACGGCGGCAATCCATCCGGAAAAAGATGTCGATGGCGTACATCCTTTAAATAAGGGATACATATTAAGTGGTGATAAAGGATTATATCCGGCAACCCCTCAAAGTTGCATTGAGATCCTTTTGAGGTCTGGAGTGGAGATTTCAGGCAAACATGTTGTCATCGTCGGTAGGGGAGAAACAGTTGGGAAACCTTTGGTTTTTATGATCCTTAGGCATAATGCAACGGTTACAATATGTCATTCCAAGACAGCTGATCTTTCTTATTTTACTAGACTTGCAGATATTCTTATTGTGGCGGTAGGTAAGCCTAAACTAATTAAGGTTGGAATGGTAAAGCCGGGGGCAATAATTGTTGATGCGGGGATTAACGAAACTGATCAAGGTATGTGCGGTGATGTTGACTTCGAGGAAGTTAAGGCGGTAGCAGAAATGATCTCACCTGTTCCGGGCGGTGTCGGTTCCCTAACCACGACGTTGCTTTTAAAAAATGTTCTTAAAGGGCTTGAGATTCAACAGGGAAGGATAACTAATATTTATAACAGAGAGGTAAGATGAAAATTGACTAATAATGTTTGGAATTGGAATATTGATAGGTTTTTGGCAGAGTCTGCCAGTTCTGCTCCAACCCCGGGAGGAGGTAGTGTCTCGGCTTATGTTGCTTCTTTAGCGGCTTCAATGGTTTGCATGGTGGCCAACTTAACTTTTGGTAAAGAAAAATACAAAACTGTAGAACCGGAGGTCACTATAATCCTCAAAGCAGCAAATGAATGTCTAAATGATCTTAAGATAGGTTTAACTAGAGACATGGATGTCTTTGGTAATTTCATGGGGGTTTTCAAGCTACCAAAAGATACGGAGGAGCAGAAGATATTTCGAAAAGAAAATCTTCAAAAGGTCTTACGAGAAGCAACTGAATCTCCCTTAGATGTTGCCCGAAAAAGTTTAGAAGTACTTAAACTGGCCGAAAGACTTGCCCCTATCGGGAATAAAGGGGCGATTAGTGATGTTGGGGTTGCGGCCTATCTAGCGGAAAGTGCCCTTAAATCCGCTATGCTCAGTGTGGAAATTAACTTGCCGCAAATAAGGGATGAGAGTTATAAAAACAGGGTACTGGAAGAGAGAGGGAAGATGATGGCTACGGCTTCAATTATCCTGCAAAAAACAATGAAGGTAGTTAAAGAACGATTATAATTTGACTTCTTAGGTGTTACAGAGTATATTTTTTATAGTTATAGATTTTATTTCATTCGTGCATTGGAAGAAGGTGAGAAAACTGGACGGGGACAGTTCATACCGAGGTAAAGGTATAAATAAAAATATAAAACAGAGAGAAGGTCTTGTTTTCTCAAGCTTTAGGTATTTATTAGGGAATTTAATTACTAATTCTTAACGCTTAGATTTTGAGATTCTTTTCCTGTAGAAAATGAGGGGGAAGCTGTGCTCAGAATCTATAAAAACGATGGTGTTAACTATCAAGAACTTGAACTAGGGGAATTAGTCAGAAATACTTGGGTAAATCTTGTAAACCCCACAGTCGATGAATTACTTCTAATAGCTAAAAAATCAAATGCTCCAATTGATTTTCTTAAAGCAGCACTCGATGAAGAAGAACGCCCACGTATAGAAATCGAAGATGATTTTGCATTGATTCTTATTAATATTCCTGTAATGCTTAGTGAGACCAGCTACGATACTCTGCCGCTTGGTATAATAATCTCTCCACAGAACATTATAACGGTGTGTTTAGAGAATAACCCGGTGGTTCTGGAGTTTAATGAGTATAACCGTCGTGCTTTTAATACTGCCAAGAGAACCAGGCTGCTTTTCCAAATTCTTTATAAGTCAGCAACTTATTATTTAAGATATTTAAGACAGATAAGCAGGTTAAGTGAGCAGATAGAGCTTGATCTGCGCAGAACTATGAAGAATAAAGAATTATTTGAACTCATGGATCTCCAGCAAGCCTTAACTTATTTTACCTCTTCTTTACGAGCCAACGGCATTGTTATGGATAGATTACTGCGTATTCGTTCTAATAATCAATGCCGACATCTTATCCAAATATATGAAGAAGATGAAGATCTACTTGAGGATGTAATTATTGAAAATAACCAGGCTGTTCAAATGGTAGAAATGTACAGCAGAATATTATCAGGGATGGCTGAAACATTTGCCTCAATTATTTCTAACAACTTGAACATGGTTATGAAGTTTTTAACATCAATGACCATTATCTTGGCTATCCCAACGATGATCGCGAGCTTTTGGGGAATGAATGTTAACGTTCCATTCGAGATAAATCATTATGGTTTTCTTATTGTTTTTGCGATAATTGCGGTGCTTACCGGAATTACTATTTTTATTCTTTTACGAAAGAATATACTTTGAATTAATCATGAAAAAAAAGCCTGTGCATTATTTGGGTACAGGTTTTTTCTTAATAGGTGTTATGTTACTGTAATACTATTTTTAAAGATCTTTAACTAATTGCGTTCACGGGCGTTTTAGACAGGGGGAGGGTATCGTGCCTGCAAAAATATTTTCTGTCTGGGAAATAAACAGCGAAATAAATGTAGCTCTTAAGAAGCATTTTAGTCTTTGGAATTGTTGGGTAACTGGTGAAATATCCAATTTTAAGGACCATATTCCCTCTGGACACTGGTATTTTACACTTAAAGATAATAAGGCCGGTTTAAAAGCAGTAATGTTTAGAACTAGGGTTATATCTACAGAGTTTAAACCCCAAAATGGTATGAAGGTGTTAATCCGTGGAAATATTCGTCTTTATGAAAGAGATGGAAGTGTCCAGTTATATGCCGAAGAGATCTACCCAAGTGGAGTAGGAGCCCTATATTTAGCTTTCGAACAACTTAAAAATAAGTTGGCAACAGAAGGATTGTTTTCTGTAGAAAGGAAAAAGTTACTTCCCAAATACCCATCCAGAATAGCAATAGTTACCAGCACTACAGGTGCTGCCCTTAGGGATATAATTCAGATAGCTAAAAGACGTAATCCCCGAATATCTTTAATTGTTGTCCCTTCTGCAGTACAGGGAGATGCTGCACCGGAGGAAATTGCAAAGGCTATCCAAAAGGCCAATAGTCTTGGTGATATTGATTTACTTATTGT
>CALBJS010000131.1 GCA_937892995.1 uncultured Peptococcaceae bacterium
ACATTGGTCTTAAAAGCTCATGCCTTTAAGACCAATGTCGCAAATTTTCTCGAGGTGCAAAAATTGGCCGAGGATGTCATAGCTTTATACGGAAAGGTCGATATAGTTGTTAATAATGCCGGGATAACCCGGGATGGTCTCTTAATGAGAATGTCAGAAGACGATTTTGACCGGGTTATAGAAGTGAACCTTAAAGGGGTTTTTAATTGTTCCAGGCACGTTGTTCCTCTAATGGTTAAGCAACGTTCCGGCAGGATCATCAATATAGCCTCGGTAGTAGGCCTTCTGGGAAATGCGGGTCAGTCCAATTATGCGGCATCAAAGGCCGGGATGATCGGAGTGACGAAATCCTTGGCCAAGGAGATAGGCAGCAGGGGAATAACGGTCAATGCTGTGGCCCCGGGTTTTATAGAGACAGATATGACTTCAGGACTTTCGGAAAAACAAATTGAGGCTGCTAAGGAAAATATTGCCCTTCGAAGACTTGGTAAACCTGAAAACGTAGCCGATATTATTTGTTTCCTGGCTTCGGGCAAGGCAGAATATATTACCGGACAGGTAATTAGTGTCGATGGCGGAATGGCTTTTTAGGAGGGATCGTAAATGAAAAAAAGAGTAGTAATAACCGGACTCGGAGCTGTTACCCCTTTGGGTAACAATGTGGAGAGTTTTTGGCAAGGTATTAAGGAAGGAAAAAGTGGAATCGCCGGTATTACCGCTTTTGACATCACAGGCTTTAAAACAACTTTAGCGGCAGAGGTTAAAGATTTTGTCCCCGAAGCACGCTTGGATAAGAAAGAAGCTAAACGCATGGATAGATACTGTCAATTAGCTCTGGTTGCCGCCGAAGAGGCTTATAAAGATGCCGGCTTAGATACCGCCGACTTTGACAGGGAAAGATTCGGGGTAATAGTCGGTTCAGGGATCGGAGGGCTCCTGACCATCGAGGACCAGCATAGTAGACTATTAGAAAAAGGTCCCGGTAGGGTTTCACCTTTCTTCATTCCCATGTCTATTAGCAATATGGCTGCCGGAAATATCGCCATAAAACTTAAGGCCCAAGGGATTTGTGCTTGTATTGTTACAGCTTGTGCTACCGCTACTCACTCTATAGGAGAATCCTTTCATAAGATCAGAAATGGAGAAGCTGATATCATTGTTACCGGCGGTGCGGAAGCACCCATAACTCCCCTGGCTGTAGCCGGATTTACCTCCATGACCGCTTTAAGCGGCAGCTCAGATCCTTTAAGGGCTTCTATTCCCTTCGATAAGGAAAGAAGCGGCTTCATCATGGGTGAAGGGGCAGGGATATTCGTTTTGGAGTCCTTAGAGCATGCCCGGCGAAGAAAGGTAAGAATATACGGGGAAGTAGTAGGCTATGGGGCAACCTGCGATGCTTACCACATGACTTCACCTGCTCCTGGCGGTGAAGGTGGGGCCAGAGCAATGAAAGCAGCTTTGAATGATGCCGGAATAGAACCGCAAGGGGTTTCTTATATTAATGCTCATGGAACAAGTACCCCTTATAATGATAAATTCGAAACGGAGGCGATCAAAACAATCTTCGGTCAAGCAGCATATAATATCCCTGTGAGTTCTACTAAGTCCATGACCGGGCACTTGTTAGGGGCAGCAGGAGCAGTCGAGGCCATAGTCTGTGTTCAAGCTACGAAAGAGGATTTCGTACCTCCTACTATCGGTTACCGGGTTAAGGATGAAGAATGCGACTTAGACTATGTTCCGAATAGCGGTCGGAAGCACAAGGTAAACTATGCCCTATCCAATTCCCTGGGATTTGGTGGACATAACGCAAGCATCATTATCAAGAAATGGTCAGAGGATTAATAAAATGGATTTTAAAGAGATTCAAGAACTAATCACGATAGTAGATGAATCCAATCTAACAACTATGGAGCTGGAGAAAGATGGCTTAAGGCTTGTCTTGAAAAAAGAAATTGCTCAAGGGATGTTTCCGGGGCAGACCCCTAATGTTCAGCCGGTTGAGAGACAATATACTTCCGGGGAGTTTCCGGGTGGAGAGTCTTCAGGTGGACAAGCGGCTACAGGAGCAGGATACCCGGCCGATCAGATGATTAATTCTCCCATAGTAGGGACTTTTTATGTATCCTCTTCCCCGGAAGATGAGCCCTTTGTTCAGGCCGGCAGTAGAGTAAAAAAAGGCGATACCTTGTGTATTATCGAAGCAATGAAACTAATGAACGAAATCGAAGCGGATGAAGATCTTCAGATAGTTGAGGTCTTTGTTCAAGATGGTCAGATGGTGGAATAC
>CALBJS010000132.1 GCA_937892995.1 uncultured Peptococcaceae bacterium
CGGATGGCTTTGATCACCTCCATGGTTGGCTTGGATTAAAAATAGCTTCTAAATTAATATACTTGGAGATAACAAGATGAAAAAGAAAGTAGTTATAGCCTTAGGAGGCAACGCTATTTTGCAGCCCGGCCAAAAAGGCACCTATGAGGAGCAGATAGATAATATTGAGGTTGCCTGTAGAGAAATTGCAGAACTTGTTAAGAAAGGATTTCAAATTGTAATTACTCATGGCAATGGTCCTCAGGTAGGTAATATCCTGATTCAGAATGAAGAAGGGGCCAAACGGGTACCGAAAATGCCTTTAGATGTCTGTGGTGCCCAAAGTCAGGGTATGATTGGGTATATGATTCAACAAAAATTAAGGAAAATTTTAATCCGAAATGGCTATAATAACGAAATTACTACCATAATCACCCAAGTAGTAGTCGATAAGAATGACCCATCTTTCCAAAACCCTTCTAAACCTGTAGGACCATTTTATAGTGAGGAAAAGGCTAAAATTGAAATAGCTAAAGGGGAATCCTGGATAGAGGATGCCGGGAGGGGATGGAGAAAAGTTGTCCCATCCCCAGAACCAAAAACTATTGTTGAAGCAAACATTATTAAAAAAGTTGTTCAAGATGAAGTAATCGTCATTGCTTCCGGCGGCGGTGGAATCCCCGTGGTTGAAGAAGGCAAGGATATCTATCTAGGGATTGATGCTGTAATAGATAAGGACTTAGCCGGACAAAGACTGGCGGTAGATATTGAAGCGGACATATTCGTGATTCTGACAGATGTATCGGGGGTTGCTATAAATTACAAGAAAGATAATGAAACTTGGCTAAGAAATATTACCCTAGACGAAGTAAATCTTTATGAAGACGAAGGACATTTTAGGCAAGGAAGTATGGGCCCTAAGGTCAGGGCCTGTAAAAGATTTGTGGAGATAACTAATAAACCGGCAATTATCTCCTCTTTGGATAAGTTAGTAGATGCTGTAGAGGGTAAAGCCGGAACCAGGATTATCCCGGATGCAAGCGAGAAAACCAGCTAAAACTGTTAGGTAATTGGATTCTTTAAAAATAGCCGTGGTGTTATTTCCTCGGCTATTTTTGCCTATTTAAGTAAACGGAACTAAATACATATTCAGGCGTGTAATCTTTTTATTATACTAGGGAGGAATAATGAATAAAGTAATTACACTTTCGACTGAGGCGTCAAAACGTTTAATTGCTAAGGCGATAGTGCAGATGCCGGAGGTACAGAGGGCATTTAATCGGGGCTACATAGCCCTTGCTCAGGGTAGTACATGTGGGTTTATTATCGAAGAACTATGTGGTTATGAAATAGTGCGTAGCCGATATTGTCGTAGCTATATATCATCAAAAGGCCCATGCCTTCTCAGTGCAGAGGGACAAATCGGATTTACATTGTTTATTAATGGTGAAATGCTTACAGCCAAGGCAAAATGCGATAGTCTTGATGATAATGAGAACCTGAAAGCATATCTTAAAGAAATGGAACCATCAGATGTATTTATTAAAAGCGGAAATGTAATGGATTCGGCCGGTGGGATTGCCTGTCTCGTAGAATCTCAGGATAATGGCCAAGTTCGGGGACGAGATTATTATCCACCTGAAGGTGTCTGCACTATTATCCCAATGACGGTGAGCAAAACAATCCCCATAAATGTTCAAAGGCTTATTGAGATTCTCAAAGAAGAGAAGATTACAAAGGCTAGATGTAAGGCCGAACCTTCTGATATGATTAGTCTAACCGGTAGAATAATCACTGAAATCGAAGCTGCCCAAAGTCTACTTGGTGTTAATATTTTGCCTATAGCAAGGGATGGTCTGGGGGCTAATAGGAGTTCAACGACTTTTCTACTTTCTGGAGACGCTGCAGTCGTAAATAATGCCTACAATTATTTATATAATCTTCAAGGCGAACCAAAGTTAACTGAAGTAGAGAATCTTGACTGTCAACATTGTCCGGCATATACCTTACACCGAAAGGAAGAAGGCAGAAGCAGAAAGGAGAGGTTTTTTGTTAGTAACCAATGAGCAACGCATTAAGCGAGATATTGAGATCCTAAAGAAATTTACAGCTACCCCTGGGGCAGGTGTAACTCGTCTCTCCCTAAGTGACGAAGATCGGAAAGCTCGAGAATATCTAATTGCGGAAATGAAAGAGATCGGGCTTTTAGTTAAGATAGAGTCTCCGGGGAATATTCGGGCCAGGCTTAGAGGAAAGGAGCCTGAAAAACCGTTTGTAATGGTGGGTTCCCATATCGATAGCGTGGTCAAAGGGGGAGCATTTGACGGTGTAGCAGGAGTTATAGCAGCTTTAGAAGCATTTCGAACTATGCAAGAAAACAACATAGAAACTAGGCATAGTTTAGAGTTAGTTATCTTTATGGAAGAAGAAGGGTCAAGATTTGGTAGAGCGTTAATGGGCAGTAGTTTTTTATGCGGAAAGTTTGGGATTGATGATCTGGATAAATTTAGAGATAGCAATGGTATCACGCTCAAAGAGGCTAATGTTGCTTTAGGCCTTGATGTCGATAGACCTATAAAGAGGCTCCAACCAGATGAAGTAAAAGCAATGTTGGAATTACATGTGGAGCAAAGTGTGGTTCTTGATAACCAAGGGATACCGCTTGGTATTATTGAAGGAATTGCGGGAGTTAGGTGGTTAGAAGTAACTCTAAGAGGAGTCGCTGATCATGCCGGGGCAACTCCAATGTCTTTTAGACAAGATGCTTTAAGAGGTGCGGCGACGGTTATAGCGGCGATTCCCAGCATAATAAATAGTTCAGGAAGTCCTCATACGGTAAGCACAGTTGGGAAGCTTGAATGTAATCCTAATGTGACCAATGTTATTCCCGGAGAAGTAAAATTTACTATTGATATTAGAGATATTGATAAAGAAGGTATAGAAAAAGTTACTTCTAAAGTTAAGGAATTTGTAAAGAAGGTGGCCAAAGATAACGGATTAAATCATGAAATAAGCATTAAGGGTGATAATGCTCCGGTATATTTATCGAAGAAAGTACTTAATGTTATTGAAGAGGAGGCCCAAAAGGCTGATTTTCAGTATTTAAAAATGATAAGTGGAGCAGCTCATGATTCAATGGTCTTAAGTGAGCTAACTGATGTTGGGATGATTTTTGTTCCAAGTATTAATGGCCGAAGCCATTGTCCGGAAGAAAAAACAAATTACCGGGATATTAAGCTAGGTGCGGATTTATTATTGTATTCTCTGCTTCGACTTGCCGAACGAATAGTATAAGGCCTCCGATTTTAGCAATGTTCCTCCAGGATATGCTTAGTAACGCTCAGAATAACATATCCTTTATAAGGCCAGGCTTTTCTTCTTTTGGTTTTCTTAAAAGAACATGCTCAAGAATTAAGCAGATTAAGGCACCGGCAATGACACCATTACCTAGAATATTGGCTATCCAAATAGGCATATTACGTAAGGTTTCTGCAGGAGCTAGCATTAGGCCGATACCTGTTAAGAGACTTAAGCCTATGACGAAGGCATCTCTATTATCTAAAGAACAACGAGTGAAATCCCGAAGAGCATAGATTATTAAGGGGCTGGCTGAGACGATTAAGACCGCATTGGCGATCGAAGGAGGTATATGGGCGATAAAGCTTCCTATCGCTGGGAAAATTCCTAATCCTATATAGATAAGGCATCCTATTATGAAGGGTAAGCGATCTTTTATCCCAGTTAAAGCAACCAGACCTACGGAGGTTGCATAAGGGATAGTACCTACGGAACCAATTAGGCCGGCCAGAAAATCAGAAAATCCCGAAACTATAAGACCCCGATCATAGCGTTTCTTGGGTAAATCAGCTTGAATAGTGTTTTGCATGGCGTTCATGCTGATCACAGCGTTAGGAATCAAGACCAGTCCTAAAAGAACCAAGGGGATAATTACGTCCGGGTTAAAGGTGGGAGTTCCCCAAGGAAATAGTTGAGGGAGCATTATGAAGGGAGTATCATTTAAGGAATTTTCGACGGGAAGGGCCGGGAATTTACCTAGGCGATAGATTAACCAGCCCACTGCTATTCCCATGATAATGGCCACTGTTCTTAAGAGTCCTTTACCTCGTAAGGATAAAGTTACTATTACGGCAATCACGACGCAGGGGATAAGCAACAGTTTTGCCCCTAAAGTTGTTTCCGCAAGACCGGCAAAGATGCCCTTAACTCCTATACCTCCTATCTGTAAGGCTATGAGCATTAATACCGTACCTGTTATCGTCGGGGTAAAAAAGGATAGCATTCGCCGCAGAATTCCCAGACCTCCCAGGATGATAAGGATAATACCTGCGATTAACATAGCTCCCTGAAGGTCGGTTCTTAAAGTAGCCATACTGCCCCCAGTATCACCAGTAACTGTTGCTAAGACAATAAAGGCTGCACACCAAGGTGCCGCTGGGCCTTCAATAAGCAAGAAGCGGTGTCCGAAAATAACTTGCAACAAACTTGCAATTCCTGTTAAAAGAAATAGCCTTTGAATGAGAGTGGCTATTTCTAATGGGTTAAGTTGCAGGGCGTGTCCTACGATGGGAATAGTTAATAAGATACCTACATTATAGATAACCCATTGTAATCCATATATTAAATGCAATTATTGCTACCTCCACGATATAATAAGAAGTGCTTCTCATTCATCTAAAGTCTTTATAGAGTGATTTTTTTGCCTGTCGCTAAGAAGTTATTGTTTGTTCTATGCTTTATTTATTTGGGGACTACTCTTGGGCTCGGAAGAAGGGATTCTAGAGAGCTGTTTTTTACATTTAGTTAGGCAGTATGTACATCTGAGGTTTAAATTGGAGATTTCGGAGAAGCGTTCCGGGTATTTGTAATGCTGGTATTCCCATTGTATGAGGATTATTAACGAAACAACTACCAGACTGTAAGTCCAGAAGGAAGGGATGAAGATCAGAGGTGAGATGTACATAAACTGTCCCCAATTATAGATTCTACAGGCGTTACAGCATTTATTTCTAACAATCCAGGAACGAAAAGGACACCAGATATTAATACAAACCTGATCGGAAAAATAGAAAAATATCATAATTAAAAAAAGATGCGTTTTAGCAATCAATTCCTTAAAGTAAACATAGCCTATTCCTGAGAGGAGAGTAAACCATAGAATTAAAACCAGCAATGCTCGACGGTTATATTTTTCCGTATTTTTTATTAATGCTTCCTTGTTATAATCTGCTTGGCGATAGTTCCTAGCGTAAACTTTTCCACAACCAAGGTAAAGACTGAAGCGAGGAATAAAAAAGAGAATCAACTCCGTAAAAAGAAAAAACCAAAGAAGCTGGTAAACTTTTAGATGACCAATATCCATGAAGAAAAGGTTTTCAAGTATGGTGATATCATACAAGGTAAGGATTAACGTCCCAAGAAAGACTATAGTTCGCAAGATAAGCTTTTTTTGATTAATTGTCGCTACTGGAGAATTCATGCTTTCATAACCTCCAATCTTTATTATAGCCTTGATTACCAGCCGGAATCAAGCAAAAACCAGTGTAATGCTATCAAAACAACGCTTCCGAATAATTGATTAAGATCTTTGACTTTTGTTCGAAAAATATAATTGAAAAAAAGTAGTGATGTCTCTATAATAAGTTTAGGTTGTTCGAAAAAAATCGATATAAAGGGAAAAGGCATGGAATTACTAAAAAGACGCATTTGTGATAGTGGCCGAGCAATTGGGAATGATATACTCAAAGTTGATAGTTTTCTTAATCATCAGCTGGATGTACAATTATTCCAAGAAATAGGCAAGGAATTTCAAAGGAGATTTAGAACAGAAAGAATAACGAAAATACTCACCGTAGAGGCCTCCGGAATAGGGGTAGCCTGTATTACTGCTCAATATTTTAACAATGTTCCGGTTGTCTTCGCTAAGAAGTCTACTGCCAAAAACTTAAATGCTGAGGTCTATGAAAGTAATGTTTATTCTTTTACCAAGGGTGCTCATTATATTATCCGAGTGGATAAGAAATACTTAAAAGCAGAAGATAATGTACTCATTATCGATGATTTTTTAGCTAATGGCAAAGCAGTCTTAGGATTATTAGACCTTTGCAGACAGGCCGGAGCCCACGCAGTCGGTGTAGGTATCGTAATTGAAAAGAGTTTTCAGGAAGGTAGAGGGGCAGTTCTTAAAGAAAATATTAGATTGGAATCTCTAGCTCGGATTAAATCTTTAAAAGAAGGAAAAATTATTTTCATGGACTAATTTAATTGGTTTATGAAAATTTTATAAAAATAATAAATCAAATATCATTTAGGGAGGAAAAATTAAATGAAAAGGATCTTGACGGTACTGCTAGTTATCTTGCTTAGCTTAACACTCGTCGTAGGCTGTGCTCAGAAGGCACCTGCTCCTGCTGATGAAGGGAAAGAAAAAATGAAAGTAGGTTTCGTCTATATAGGGCCCCCTGGTGATGGCGGTTGGACTTATGCCCATGATCAAGGCCGCAAGTACTTAGAACAAGAACTAGGTGTCGAAACAATTTATAAGGAAAGTGTTCCTGAAGATCAACAATCCGAAAAAGTGATGAGAGACATGATTGACCAAGGTGCTAAAGTGCTTTTTGTGACCAGCTTTGGCTATATGGATCATGTGGAGAAAGTGGCTAAAGAATATCCCGATATTACCTTTATGCATTGCTCAGGCTTCAAATCTGCTGAAAACTTTGGTAACTATTTCGGTAGAATCGAAGAGCCCAGATACCTTTCCGGGATTGTGGCCGGCATGAAGAGTGAGAGCGGCAAGATTGGATATGTCGCTGCTTTTGATATTCCTGAAGTTGTAAGAGGCATTAATGCCTTTACTCTTGGGGTACAATCAGTTAACCCCGATGCTGTAGTCAAAGTCAAATGGACCAATACCTGGTATGATCCTGCTAAAGAAAAAGAAGCTGCAATCACCCTTTTAGATGAAGGAGTAGATATTATTGCTCAGCATCAGGATACAGCCGGTCCGCAAGTAGCTGCTGAAGAAAGAGGCAAGTTCTCAGTAGGCTATAACTCCGATATGGCTGCCATGGCTCCTAAGGCTTATATGACCGCACCTGTCTGGAATTGGGGACCTTACTATGTCCAACAAGTAAAAGCTGTGATGGATGGAACTTGGAAAGCAGAAGCTTATTGGGGTGGCATGAAGGATGGTATCGTAGATTTGGCACCACTGACAGCCAATGCTCCGGAAGGTGCTAAGGAAGCAGTGGAAAAAGCTAAAGCTGATATCTTAGCGGGAAAACTTAATGTCTTTGCCGGACCTCTTAAAGATCAGAACGGTAAAGAAATGGTTCCTGCAGGTTCAGTTCTTTCCGATCAAGATCAACTGGAAATGAAATGGTTCGTTGAAGGTGTAGAAGGAAAGATTGGTCAATAGGTGATAGAGTATGAAAAACGGTTCTGCTTATGTATCGATGAGAGATATAACCAAAATATTTGGAACGGTTCTGGCAACTGACGGGATGAATCTTGATGTAGAAAAAGGCGAAATACACGCTCTACTTGGTGAAAACGGAGCCGGTAAAAGTACGCTCATGAATATGCTGTCAGGGATATATATCCCTGACAGCGGTCATATTTTTATAGATAATCAAGAACGCAAGTTTTCTTCTCCCCGGGATGCAATCAATGCTGGTGTAGGAATGATACACCAGCACTTTAAACTTGTGGATATTTTGACGGCTCTGGAAAATATCCTCTTAGGTCAGCGGAAGGGTTTTTTACTTCAGAAGAAAGAGCAAGAGATAGAAATTCGTAAGATAATGGAAAAGTTCCATCTCGAAGTAGATCTAAAGAAATATGTTTATGAGATGTCGGTAGGTGAAAAGCAAAATTTGGAAATTCTTAAAACTCTTTATCGTGGGGCAAGAGTTTTAATCCTGGATGAACCTACCGCTGTTCTTACCCCCCAGGAAACCGTGGTCTTATTTCGGATTATGCGGCGTATGAAAGAACAAGGTTGTGCTGTGATCTTTATTAGCCATAAGATGAATGAAGTGATGGAGATCGCTGATCGGGTTACAGTGTTGCGCAAGGGACAGACAATTGATACTTTAAAAAAGGAAGAGACCAATCCCCAAGAATTAACCGAGCTGATGGTCGGGCGGCCTATCGATCTTTCGATCAAGAGATTAGCAAGAGTAACTGATGAAAGAGTGCTTAAAGTTAGTAATCTTCGTGCTCTTAATGAGGAAGGGATTGAAGTTCTAAAAGGAATAAAGTTTGACCTCTGTGCAGGTGAGATTCTCGGAGTTGCCGGGATAGCAGGAAGTGGTCAGAAAGAATTATGTGAAGCCTTGGCTGGCCTTTACCCTATTAAAGAGGGCGAAATCTTGTTTAAAGGGGAAGACCTGGCAGGCAAGAATCCTAAAGAATTTATATCCCGGGGGATAAGTATGAGCTTTATTCCTGAGGACCGTCTCGGAATGGGGTTAGTGGCCTCGATGGATATGGTAGATAATATCTTGCTTAAACAATACCATCATACCAAAGGAATATTCGTGCAAAGGAAACCTGCAGCAACTAAAGCTAAGGAAATAATAAAAAAATTAGATGTGCAAACTCCGGGTATTGATCATCCTATTAAGAATCTCTCAGGTGGAAATATTCAGAAGGTGCTGTTAGGAAGGGAATTGGATTCTCAACCGGAGCTTCTGATAACGGCTTATCCGGTGAGGGGGCTTGATATCAATACCTGTCTTAAGATATATGACATCCTTAATGAGGAAAAGAAAAAAGGTGTAGCTATCCTGTATATTGCTGAAGACTTGGATTCTCTGCTTGGACTATGTGACCGAATTATGGTCATATCTAATGGAGAAATAACAGGAATCGTCGATGCCCGCAAAGCAACTAAGGAACAATTAGGTGCTATGATGTTAGGAAAAAAAGAGGATGATTATGCAGTTTAGATTAGTAAAAAAACCGGAAATAACGCAAAGACAATATACAGTTATCATACTGACGGCGATAGCTCTGGCCCTGCTTACTTCAGGCTTATTCATCTTGCTTTTAGGCTTAAATCCTATCCAAGTTTATCTGGCGATGCTTAACGGAGCGTTTGGCAGTACCTATAGACTGGAGCAAACGATAATAGTCGCCATTCCGCTAGTTATTATTTCCTTGGGGATAGCGGTAGCTTTTAAGATGAAATTTTGGAATATTGGGGCCGAAGGCCAGGTTATTATGGGAGCGTTTTTTGCCAGCTATCTAGCTTTGAATTATCAAGATGCTCCTAAACCGCTCTTGTTACTGGGCATGCTAGCGGCAGGATTTCTGGGTGGAGGCCTCTGGGGATTAATACCGGCTTTCTTTAAAGCTCGTTGGGGGACCAATGAAACCATTGTAACTTTAATGATGAATTATATTGCTCTAAAATGGATTACTTACTTGCAGTATGGCCCTTGGAAGGATCCAAATTCCATGGGATTTCCCAAGATTCCTAACTTTACTGCTAACGCTATCCTTCCTAATTTTTTGGGTGTCCATCTTGGCTGGGTGATAGCTTTAATCCTGGTAGTTATTATGTATTTTTTTATGAACCATAGTAAAAAAGGATTCGAGATTGCGGTTTTAGGTGAAAGTCTGAATACAGCACGCTATGCCGGAGTAAACATTTTCCGCACCATTTTGTTTTCCATGTTCATAAGTGGGGGAATATGTGGACTAGCGGGGATGATCCAGGCTTCAGCGGTCGGCAATACCCTTTCGGTGGAGGTAGCTGGCGGTGTTGGTTATACGGCTATTATCACTGCCTGGCTAGGAGCTCTGAAGGCTCCTTGGATAGTGTTGGTATCAGTACTGTTCGCTGCCTTGGTTCAGGGAAGTTCTTATATTCAGTCTGCTTTTGGGATCTCAGCTGCCTCTGCTTCTCTTATCCAAGCTATGATCTTATTTTTTGTCTTGGGAAGCGACTTCTTTACAAAATATAAAGTGGTATTCGGCTCAGAGTTTCTTACCCGCGGAAAGGAGGCCAGGGAATGAATACAGTATTAACTGTTTCTTTCTTCAAGGCGGCAATAATCGCTGGAACACCTCTTCTCTTTGCTACCCTGGGTGAGATCATGACCGAGAAATCCGGAAACCTTAATCTCGGGGTTGAAGGTATGATGCTTATGGGTGCAGTTGTAGGCTTTGAGGTAGGCTATGTAACTAATAACCCTTTGCTCGCCTTGGTCACTGCGGCTTTAGCCGGAGCCATAGGTGCCTTGATCTATGCCTTTCTTACGGTAAGTTTAAGGGCTAACCAAGTTGTATCAGGCCTGGCTTTAACCATCTTTGGGACAGGATTTTCGGGTTTTTTGGGGCAAGGCTTAATCGGCCTAAAAATGTCTGAGGGATTTATTTCTAATTTTCAGAAGATCAAGATTCCCGGACTCGGCGATATTCCATGGTTAGGAGAAATATTCTTCAATCATGATATCCTGGTTTATTTCGGATACTTGACGGCGGTCATCCTCGGACTCTATCTCTATAATACACGTAAAGGCCTGAACTTAAGAGCGGTTGGTGAAAACCCAGCGGCTGCTGATGCCGCTAGCGTGAGAGTTACCAGGTATAAATATACTCATATTCTACTTGGGGGAGCACTCTGCGGTCTTGGAGGGGCCTACCTTTCTTTGGTTCAAGTCCCTGTATGGCAAGAAAATATCACAGCAGGTCGAGGGTGGATTGCTGTTGCCTTAGTAATATTCTCCGCCTGGAATCCTTATAGAGCTATTCTGGGTGCTTATCTTTTCGGAGGACTGGACATCATTGGTTTCCGACTTCAGGGCTCAGGGATAGTGATTTCCCAATATATCTTTGATATGGCACCTTACCTCATGACTATTATAATCTTAGTCATCGTATCTTTTAAGAAGGATATTAAGAATGCTCCTCCTAAAGCTTTAGGTGAACCGTATTTCCGAGAGGAACGCTAAAGTCAAGATGTTTTAACATATTAAAGAAAATGAATGTAAGCCAAGAAAGGGTTAGCACATAAAGATAGATGAAAAGGGCTGTCTCTTTCCCAGAAAATAATTTGGGAAGAGACGGCCTTTTTTTATCCGCAATTTTATTAGTACAGAATGGAAGGTATTAGATATCATTTATTCTTCCCCATTAGGGTACGAAACGTTTATTTTGACCTGCAGGGAATTGATAGGGTTTTAATTACTAAAAATTGAATACACAAGCTCGATAAAAGCAGAACTGTACGAAAATAATATAGTTCTGCTTAAAATAACTTATTATGCAAGGATAGGCATCGAAATAAGAGTTGACAAATAGTATATACTGTATATAGTATTTATATACAGTATATACTATTTTTTAAAACCAACTACTTTCTGAAAATAGAGAATTCCTTTGTTTCCGATTACACTCTGAATGAGTTACGGTAGCATAAGAATAATGAAGAAGGACATCTAAAGGCAAAGTTGAGGATAGCATGGATATAATAATTTCTAACACTAGCGGAGAACCGATCTATCAACAAATTATTGATCAGACCAAAAAGCTGATTGTTACAGGAGAGATGGTTGACGGGGAAATGCTTCCCTCGATCAGACAACTAGCTAAAGATCTGCGGATTAGTGTGATCACTACTAAGAGAGCTTATGATGAATTGGAAAGAGAGGGGTTTATCAGATCGGTTCCGGGTAAGGGTTCGTTTGTAGCCCCTCATAACCGAGAGTTGATTAGAGAGAGCCAACTTAAGATGATTGAGGCTAAGTTAAGGGAAGTAATCAAAGAAAGTAAATTGCTTAACTTAAGCTCGGAGGAAATCTTCGAGATCTTAAAATATTTAGATAAAGAGAATACTTAATATAAAAGCTAAAAGCCATAGCGATCTTGAACCCAGGGAAAATAATTTTAGGAGGTATTTAATAAAAACTAAGAAAACTGATGGAATTAAAGCTAGCTAAATTATAGCAAGTTAAGTATATTCAGGCTAAGTAAAAGTTAAAGGATAAAAAATGTCGGATGATAATAGCCTACTACAATAAGGGTTAGTCTAATCGGAATTAGATAAAGGGAGGGATAGAAAGTGCAAAAGAATTATTATTCGCCGGGTTATAATGAGCCAATACTCGAAATTAAGGGACTGGGCAAGGAGTTTCACGATTTTGCCTTAGAAGATATCAGTTTTCATCTGGAACGAGGTTATGTCATGGGCTTCATAGGGCCCAACGGCTCAGGCAAGACAACGACGATTAAACTGATTATGAATCTTCTGCGAAAGGACAGGGGAGAAATAAAAGTATTTGGACTCGATCATGTGCAACAAGAGCAGGAGATCAAGAATAGAATCGGTTTTGTTTATGATGAGAACCATTATTATGGGGTTTTAACTATTGAGGAAATGAAAAGGATAGTCGCTCCGCTCTACGAAAATTGGCAGGAAAAGCTATTCCAAAAATATCTTCAAGAATTTAATCTTAATCCCCGCCAAAAGATTGATAGTTTGTCCAAAGGTATGAAAACAAAGTTTTCCTTGGCCATGGCTTTGTCACATCAAGCTGAGTTAATTATCATGGATGAGCCAACATCGGGACTTGATCCGGTTTTCAGAAGTGAATTATTAGATATTCTTTACTATCTTATGCAGGATGAAGAAAAGTCTATCTTATTTTCAACCCATATTACCTCAGATTTAGAAAAGATCGCCGACTATATAACTTTTATCAATAAAGGGAAAATTATTTTTTCAGCCGAAAAGGATATTATCTTAGAAAGATTTGCTTTGGTCAAGGGACCGTCAAGTGTTCTTACCTCATCTTTAGAATCAGAATTTATTGGGTTAAGAAAAAGCTCGGTTGGCTTTGAGGGTCTGATTCTTAGTCAAGGGAAGGTAGCAGATTATCTTCGCTCCAAGTCCGTGGTGGAAAGACCAACTCTGGATGAGATTATGATTTATGTTGTCAAGGGCAGATAAAGGGGGATGTAATATGTTTCAACTGATCTTCAAAGACCTTAAAGTCCAAAAAAGAGAAAAAACTATTTTCATTGTACTGTTTTTGAGTTTATGTATTGCGGGTATCCTGCCCAATAATCCGGGCTTAGCAAGTGCTCAGCTTCTCCTGGGGGTATACCTGATGATCGTCTATGCCAATGCCTTTGATTATAAGTACAATGCTGAAATTATGATTAATAGTTTGCCCTTAGGAAGGAATCAAATTGTTAAAGCAAAATACCTTTCTTCTTTGATCTTTGGATTGGCAATGATGGCTGTTGCCCTCCCTATAAGTTTCCTGATAAGTTATACAGGCTTCCCTGGTACGGATGGAATGAATTCAACCCTTGCCGTGAGGTTTGTTATGATATCCTTATTCTTCATAAGCCTTTATCTTTCCATATTTTTCCCTGTTTACTTTAAATTTGGGTATCTGAAGTCACGTTGGGCTAATGTTCTTTCCTTTCTCGTGATCTTCGGCCTAGTGGGTTTTGTAGGTGGTCAAGGAGAGTACATCCCCCAATATGGGGAGATGGTTACCAGGGAAAGTTTTCGGCAACAATTCTTAGGAATTCTAGCCGGCAATGAAAGCCTGACAGTTTATCTAACAATGTTAGCCCTAGGTTTTTTGATCTTGTATTTATCCTTACGGTTCTCGATTTCGATCTACAAAAAGAAAGAGTTTTAGACTCTAATGCCCTAGCATGAATTAAAATATGTTAAAATAAGCATAAAGGATAAATAATTGTTGAATAATGATAGACTCGCTAGGCTTTAGGAGGTGCAACATTACATGTCTTATGAGACCTTGCACAAAGATACTTGGAAAACGCTTTTTAGTCTTGGGGTGGCTCGTGAGTTTGAGGCTGGGGAAGTGATTTATTTTCAGGATGAACCTGGAGTGGGGCTTGTCTGCCTCGAACAGGGGAAAATAAAAAACTGTGTGTTCTTCGCTGATGGTACGGAAAAAATATTATGTATACTTGAAGCCCCAAGTATGACGGGTGAGACGGCGGTAATTGACGGAGGATCGACTATCTGCTCAGCGATTGCTGTTTGCAAAACCAAAGTTGTTTTTATCCCGGTGGAAACAGCTCGGGAATTCTTATTGTCTAATCCCGGGCTCATGATGATCATAATGAATACTATGGCCAAAAAAATGAGAAGCATACAGATGCAGGCTGAGGATATGGCATCTAATATCCCTCAGCGACTTGCTCGAATGTTATTAAATTGCAATAAATATGGGATGTTTACACATAAGGAAAAGGAAAAACACTTAATAATTACCCATGATGAACTGGCTAACTTCCTGGGAACAACAAGACCCAAAATAACTGAGCATCTGAATATCTTCATGAAGCAAGGATTGATCGAAAAAGGGAGAGGATATATCACGATAAAAAACGTGGAAGGACTAAAGAAGATTTCTCAGACTAGCTGAAGTTCAAAGAACCGGTAGGGCATCGCAAATTACTAAAAAAGTAGTTTACGATGC
Organism: uncultured Peptococcaceae bacterium; assembly: GCA_937892995.1. Classification (GTDB taxonomy): domain Bacteria; phylum Bacillota; class Desulfitobacteriia; order Desulfitobacteriales; family Syntrophobotulaceae; genus CALBJS01. The sequence continues at coordinate 14,475 of CALBJS010000132.1, forward strand.
CTTTTTTAATTTTTATTAATCGTCAATGTACCAAAGAAGACATTCTATTCTGAAAAGATAATCTATTATGAATATAGTCAAGACGTTATTCGAATAACAAGCTAAAGAAAAAGGAGGAATATTCATGACAGAAGTATTTCACGAAAGATTAAAATCACCGATTCCTATAAATGAATTGGGAAGACGTTCCCGGGAATTGCAAAAAAGAATGAAACAGGAAAACATCGATTGTATTGTGGCTCAGAATATTACCCAATACATGGGCGGGTGCAACCGTTGGCTTACAGATACGACTGCAGAAAACAACTATCCCCAATCTTCTATATTGCCCGCAGATGGAGAAGTGCGATATATCGCCTGTAGTGGCCCCCCGTTAGGTAGCTATCCACCTTCTCACCTCCTGAGATTCGGCAAACCCTATGCGACCTCCCCATATTTTTCGGTGTTTAACTTTACTAATGACTGGGAAGGCATCATAGTTGTGCAATGGGCCAAAGAAAACAATGCCAAAAAGATAGGTATTGCAGGATTAGAAATGTTTTATTGGAATTATTATGACTATATCGTCCAAAATCTTCCGGGCGTAGAAGTAGTAGATGCCTCCTCAATGTTTGACGACATAAGAGCTGTTAAGAGCGAAGCTGAAATAACATTTTTAGAAAAATCTGCTGATATTCAGGATAAAGTGATGGGCTACATCCCTACAATCGCTCAAGCTGGTGTAAATGAATATGAAATACGCTCGAAAATCATGCAATTGATCACCGACCTGGGCGGAGAAGAAATGATCGTCATCATGGGAAGTGCACCTAAGGGTGAAAGATTCAATCTATTACCCAGCTTCTACCAGAACAGAGAACTTCAGACCGGAGATGAACTTTATATAAAGTTAGAATGTAGTGGACCGGGAGGAATGTTTACCACAGTGGGAAGAATGTTCTCGATTGGCCGTGAGCCTTCGGAAACTATGCAAAAAAACTGGGAAGCAGCGATTGCCGCCCAAGAAAAACTAGCAGGAATGTTACAAGTCGGGATGAATCCTCAAGTAGTATTTGCTCAATACAACGAATATCTGGCAAGCATGGGATGCAAGCAAGAAACAGGTATGTTTGCTTATGGACAGGGGTACGACCATATTGAACGGCCCAGCATTCAGCCCGGAGAAACCATGGAACTTGCTAAGGATATGTGTCTGGCAGTTAATACCTCCTTGGTATCCGCCGAAAGAACCGCCTACTGTGCCGATAGCTTCCTAATTAAGCCGGAAGGTCCACAAAAAATGCACAAAACACCGCTAACAATTTTCCGTACTTAATTATAGAAAGGAGTGGAATATAATGAGTGTAGCTGAAAGAATTAGAAGACCGATTTCCGATAGGGAACTTAGAAGAAGATGGGATGCTACCAGGACTTTACTGGAAAAAAACGAACTTGACTTTTTATTTACCCAAGGGAGCAATATGCATTTAGGAGGATACGTACGTTGGTTTACGGATGTTCCTGCAGAATACAATTATAATATGACAGTTCTTTTCCCGGCGGATGATGAGATAACCCTGGTTAGAAGCAGTGGATCACCTATTCCAGCATGGGCCCTGAGAGGGGTAAAAGAAGTATTATATGCTCCATTTTGTCCTACTTTAAATTATACAGCTGAGCTTGAAGCAGGCTTAATAATCGATTATTTCCGTAAGAGAAATCCTAAAAGAGTTGGTTATGTAGGGCGGGCCATGATAACCGCTGGTTTAATGAAAAAACTTTTAGATACTTTCCAAGATATTGAGTTTGTAGATATTACGGATGAGTTTGACTTGATTAAAGCTCTGAAGAGTGAAGAGGAAATGGAATTAGTTCGTGAAGCTGCTCGTATTCACGATCTGGCCTGGTCAGCTTTGCCTGCGATCGTCAAACCGGGGATGCTGGAATACCAAATTAGGGCGGAAATCATCCAGTTATTAATGAACCTTGGTAGCGAGGAACATCTAATGTTTATGGGAACAGCAGAACCTGGAAAACCTTGTGGTATGTCTACCTTCCAATATGCTAACCGTAGAGTCAAGGAGGGCGATTATGGCACTCTTTTGATAGAAGTCTCCGGCCCAGGCGGATATTATTGCGAATCCGCTAGAAACTTCTGTTTTGGGGAACCTTATAAAGAGTTGCAGGAGGCTTGGGATGTAGCGGTAGAGGCACAACAATTAACTGCAGATATGTTGATTCCCAGCAGATCGTCAGTGGATATAGTAGATGCTTACAACAAATTTGTAGCTAGCAAAGGCTATTGTAAAGAAGGACGTTTGTATGGTCATTCCCAAGGTTATGATTTAGTTGAACGTCCTGCGTTTATGGCCTATAACAAAAATGGTGTAGAAAATATGAAAATTCATGCCGGTATGAACATCTCGCTGCACCCGTATTTCACAGATGAAGTCCTGACAGTTTATATCAATGATAATTATTATGTCACAGAGCATGGTGCTGAGAAGATACACAAAACTCCACCTAAGATTATTATCCTTTAGATATTCTATTAAAGAGTCGCTCATTTATAGGGGGACTCTTCCCCCTATTTAAATGATAGGCATCAGCTGAAAAATATAAGATTTGTAGAGGTCACAAGAAGTAATATGAAGGGAGGCAGATAAGAGACTTAGAATATGACAATTTAATATCAAAATTCAAAATTAGGGAGGGTAAGAATATTATGAAAAGAGCGATAGCATTAGCATTGAGTTTTATTTTATTATTAGGAATGGTCGGCTGCAGTTCCAATTCTTCTGCCCAGTCCGGAGCAGATAGCGAAAAAGTATATACAATTAAGGCGGCTCATATGGCTGCAGATACGCATCCCTGGCACCCTGCAATCTTAGAATTTGAAAAACTGGTTGAAGAACGTACTAATGGAAAAGTACAGGTAGAGGTTTATTTTGGTGGAACACTTGGTTATGATAGAGATCTTATAGAGGGTATGCAAGCTGGCACGGTGGATGTCGCCTATGTGACGACGGCACCGGTCGCTAGCTTTGTTCCCGAAATAGGCGTTTTGGATCTCCCATATGTGTTTAGTGACTGGGATCATCTCTATAAGTTTCTAGATTCGGCACCTGCAAAAGAGCTTAATGCCTTGACGGAAGAAAAAGGATTAATTGGTCTAGGCTATATGCCGAATGGTTTTAGACAGACAACCAACAGTAAAACGCCGATTAATACCTTAGAAGATTTTAAAGGTCTGAAAATGCGAGTGATGCAGAGTGATGTGTTTATTGATACTTTCCAAGCATTAGGAGCATCACCTGTCCCAATGGCCTGGGCAGAAGTGCCGACTTCCTTACAACAGGGGACTATCCATGGGCAGGAGAACGGTATTATTACTAACTATAGTAATCGAGTTTGGGAATACCAAAAGTATATGTCCTTAACCAGTCATTGTGCCTATATGACAACAATGCTTGGAAGTAAGATGCTTTTGAGTAAGCTTCCGGAAGAGTACCAGAAGATTATCATCGATACAGGAAAAGAAGTTTCCTTAAATGCTATGAAAAGAATTCAAGAAGACGAACAAAAGATATTGAAAGAGATCACAGAAAAAGGTCTTATTGTAAATGAACTTGATACTACGGAATTTGCTAAAGCAACAGAACCTGTTAGAAAGAAATTTTCCGACCAATATGGGGATAAGATTTTGAATGAGATTATGGCCCTTGCAAAGTAAGACCTTCAGCCTAAGCATTAGAAAGAGGTAATTTTTATGCTCAAGACATTAAATAAAGTAAGTGACGGGCTGAATAGAATTTGTCAAGTTCTAGCAGTTATAAGTATCTCTGTCCTGGTTATCATTATGTTAACCCAGATCTTTACAAGATTCTTTTTGGGACATGCTATTACCTGGGTTGACGGCAGTGCACGGTATTTGTTAATTTGGAGTACATTTTTAGGAGCGGCGATTGCGGCTAAGGAAAGTGGTCATATCAGTCTGACTTTTCTACTGGATATGCTTCATGGCAAAGGAAGAATAATAGGAGATTGTATTGTATGCTTACTCTTCATGATTCTTGCCGGGTTTGTTGTTAAAGCCGGTATCACCGCTGTAGAATTGGTCTTACCACAAAAGTCTGATTCTCTGCCTATTTCCGTAGCCTGGATTTACGGGGCAATTCCCCTTTGTCAAGCTTTGATATTCTACCACCTGTTTGTGAACCTGTTAAATAAAGGTCAGGAATTGTTTAAAAATAATCCCCAGAATGTGGATAAGAAAGGGGAGATCCACTAATGATCCTATTTTTAACCCTTATTATCCTCATGGTGATTGGCGTCCCGATCGCAGCTTCTATCGGTTTGTCGACCCTGTTTTATATCCTATTGAATGATATTCCTCTCATTGTCATTGTGCAAAGAATGTTTACGGGGACGGATTCCATTGTTCTCGTGGCCATACCGGCTTTTATTGTGGCCGGTGCGGTGATGGAAGTAGGTGGCTTAGCAAGCAGACTGGCCCGAGCGGCAGATGCCTTAGTGGGCTATCTCACAGGGGGCTTCAGTATGGTAACCATTATTACTGCCATGTTCTTTGCGGCTATTTCTGGCTCTAATGTAGCTACTACTGCGGCTGTAGGCGGAATTATGATCCCGGAGATGAAGCAAAGGGGATATGACAAACCCTATGCGGCTGCTGTTGCGGCTGCCGGCGGGGTGATGGGAGTTATTATTCCCCCCAGTTTATCCATGATTATCTATTCTTCAATTACAGGAACTTCGCTTGCTGCCCTTTTTATGGCAGGGTTCCCGGTGGGTATCCTGATGGCAATGTTCATGCTGGTAGTTTGTTATGTTCTGGCCAAGAAAAATGGATATGTGGGTAGAACGGAACATTACAGCAAAGCTCAGATCTTAAAAGCTATAAAAGATGCACTTTGGGCCTTGGGGGCACCGGTCTTGATGGTAGGCGGTATCTTCAGCGGAGTTTTTACTCCTACCGAAGCTGCTGTGGTTGCGATCTTATATGGTATCGTGGTTTCTATCTTTATTTATAAAGAGATTAAAGTTAAGGATCTCTATAAAATCTTTTTAAACGGTATTGTCACTTCTTCTAAGATTATGTTCATTATGGCTAATGCAGCTGTCCTGGGCTGGGTAATGGCGGCAGAACAGATTCCCCAGCAGGTATTTACGATGATGACGGCAATTTCCAGTGATCCGATTATTTTAATGCTCATTATCAATATTATTCTACTCATAGCAGGTTGTTTTATGGAAACGGGAGCACTATTGATTATTATCACTCCGATTCTTATGCCTATTGCCTTAGGGATGGGGT
>CALBJS010000133.1 GCA_937892995.1 uncultured Peptococcaceae bacterium
CCCCTACTATAGGGAAATGCGAAATAGTTTAATAAGCTTTAAAAATGAACATAAGCTTGAGAATATCTACATGCTGTATAAAGATGAACAAAAAGCTCAATGGTTTTATGTAGTCGATACCAGAGAACAAAAGGATCCTGCTCATAATCCACTTGGGAAAGCGGAGAAAAGAGTATCGGCAGCTGTGGAAAAAACAATTCGGGGGAAACCCGTACAAGATGAGTACCATGTAACTTCTTTAGGAACCTTCGTGTCCAGCTACCAGGAAATAAAGAATTCTCAAGGCGAAACCTTCGCCGTCCTAGGCGGGGATATTGATGCTCAAGAGCTGACGAGTTTCCTCTACCTGACTCGCTATGCCCAAATGGGAATATTAGCTTTAAGCTTGCTACTGATAGGAGCAACAGTAATTTTAGCCAAAAAGAAAAAGAGCATAGCTACCAGTATTGCGAACGATCATGATCATAAAAATTAGGGAAATTGCTCGTAAATTGGAATTATTACAATTTAATAAGCGAAATCACTCTAACTGTATCAATTATAATAACTAAGTAGGCCTCGGAAGAATAAGAGAATCCCTACCCGGAAATATTAGGAAAGAATAGGCATATATTTCAGGGGGAGGGATTTTTCTATGCAAGAATATTATGTGGAAGTTAGGACAGCCAATTACAAGGAATATCTTTACAGTAAACTAAGTGATTTACGTTCGAAAGAGGGCCTTCCTATTGATATATATGAATTAAAAAATGATGCCCAGTACCTCGTGCGTTGCGTTTATTCAACCCTTAAAGGGAGGCGGGAGCAGGATAGATTAATTGCGAGGATATATAATTACTATTTTGCCAGGGCGTTGGCCGAGATTATCTTTCAAGGATGGGAAGGGGTTTTCATCGAAAAAATATTGAGAAAAGAATATAGAATGACCGGTAGTGATGCAGAGGAGATATCGGGGAAGGCTTGGCGGAATCTAAACCGTGAAGACCAAACATATTTACCGGAAACAAGAAAACATGTCCTTGTTAAATCAATTTTAGAGTTCCTCGATTCTCACGATAGATTCGATATCGAAGGCTTTATGAATTTTAGGGCTGATCTCTATAAGAAAGAACTTAGGAAGCAGATAGCTCGGGCTGTTAACGAATATACTTTAGAGCAAGAACATGACAGTTTTGTCCAGATATTAAAGAGGTTTTTAGCTTCTCAACATTCCGTTTATAAAACCATGCACCTAGTCATCAAGGCTCAAGGGGAAGTAAACTTCTTTGACGATAAGGGACGGAATATTAATTATGAATGTTTGGGGCAGAATGCCCCATTGCTCTATGAAGCAACCCCAAAAGGGCTCTCAGAGGGTAAGGCGGAGGGCAAGATAAGCAATGTTGAATTATATGAGGATTTTTTGATAAGCTCGATTTTAAAGTGTGCTCCGCGTCGTTTGATCGTTCATGCAGTCGCGGAACAACATCCGGCAATGATTCGAATCATCCAGCAGGTATTTGAAGAAAAGGTTACTTATTGTGAGGGTTGCCTGTTTTGTCAAGAGTTTGATTGACAACTTCAAATATGTGGTATATTCTATAAGTTATTAGAAGCGAATATCATGACCACGATGAAGGGGACAGTATCCTGGACAGTAAACATTAAGAGAGAAATGTCCTTGGCTGAAAGCATTTCTGTGATGTTCAGGGGAAGACCACCCCAGAGTACCTTGCTGAACAAGAGTAGGCTGGTCGTAGGATCTGCGTTAAAGATCTTGAAGGGAAATTATTCATACCCGTTTATCTTGCGGGGGAATATATTTCTGAATTTGGGTGGAACCACGGTTATTACTCTCGTCCCATAAGGGATGGGAGTTTTTATTTTTTTAACTTTAAGACATTTAGTCAAAAATGGACTTGACACTGAAGAAAGTATTTACGGGATGCTTCGGTTCAAAAACATAAAGGGAAGTTTCGGAATATACCATGAAAAATTTAAGGAGTGATATTAACATGATTAATCTAACGCTTAAAGACGGTTCCGTCAGGCAAGTCATTGGGGGGACAACCATTTTAGAGTTAGCTTCATCTATATCTCAGGGCTTGGCTAGGTCCGCTGTGGCTGGAAAGGTAAATGGAGAAGTTAAAGACCTAACATCTGCTCTAAAAGAAGATGCCCAGGTGGAGATCCTCACCCTGGACAGCGAAGAGGGATTAGAAGTAATGAGACATTCTACTTCTCATCTTTTGGCTCAAGCAGTGAAAAATCTCTTTCCCGGTACAATTCTGGGTATCGGACCGGCAATTGCCAATGGCTTCTATTATGATTTTGATTCGGAGCATATTTTTACGCCAGAAGATTTAGTGAAAATCGAAAAAGAGATGAAAAGATTAGCAAAAGAAGACAATAAATTTGAGTGCCAAGAAATCTCTAGGGAAGAAGCCCTTAAATATTACGGCGAAAAAGGTGAGAAGTACAAAGTAGAGCTTATTAATGACCTCCCTGGTGAAGCGAGAATCTCCATGTACACCCAGGGGAATTTCACGGATCTTTGTGCTGGACCTCATGTTCCTTCAACCAAGGCCTTAAAGGCTTTTAAACTCCAAAGTGTGGCCGGAGCATACTGGCGCGGTAGCGAAAAGAACAAAATGTTGCAAAGAATCTACGGTTTAGCTTTTGCTAAGGCTTCAGACTTGGAGAACTATCTTTTTAAGCTGGAAGAGGCTAAAAGACGTGATCACCGCAAACTAGGTATCGAACTTGACCTCTTTAGCCTGCATGATGAAGGACCCGGTTTTCCCTTTTTCCATCCTAAAGGGATGATCCTTAGGAATACTTTGGAGGATTTTTGGAGAAAAGAACATCAGAAGAGGGGCTATGTAGAGATCAAAACTCCGATTATCCTTAATAGGGCTCTTTGGGAACAATCCGGGCACTGGGATCATTATAAGGAAAATATGTATTTTACAAAAATAGATGAACAGGATTACTCCGTTAAACCCATGAACTGTCCTGGTGGGATGATTATGTATAAAACTAAGTTACGCAGTTATCGGGATTTGCCGATTCGTTGCGGGGAACTGGGTCTGGTTCATAGACATGAGCTTTCCGGAGCCTTACACGGCTTACTTCGGGTTCGAAACTTCACTCAGGATGATGCTCATCTCTTTATGTTGCCTTCTCAGATTAAGGATGAGATCATCGGAGTCATAAACTTAGTTGATTATTTCTATAAAGTATTTGGTTTTCAGTATCATGTGGAACTATCGACTCGTCCCGAAAACTCTATGGGTTCAGATAAGGATTGGGAAATGGCCACCAACGCTCTTAAAGATGCTTTAGAGGCTAAAGGTATGGAATACAAGGTTAATCCGGGGGACGGGGCATTCTACGGACCAAAGATAGACTTTCATCTTAAAGACTGTTTAGATAGAACCTGGCAGTGTGGGACGATTCAGTTGGACTTCCAGATGCCGGAGAAATTCGATCTGAATTATATTGGGGAAGATGGAGAAAAACACCGCCCGGTAATGATTCATAGAGTGGTTTACGGTAGTATCGAAAGGTTTATAGCTCTTCTTACCGAGCATTATGCAGGAGCTTTTCCGACTTGGCTAGCTCCTGTCCAGGTTCGCATTCTGCCTATCAGCGATAAACATAATGAATATGCTCAGCTAATTCGGAATAGACTCAAAGACCAAGATATCAGAGTAGAGATCGATGATCGTCGGGAGAAGATTAATTATAAGATCAGAGAGGTACAAACCGAAAAAATTCCTTTTGCTCTTGTTGTAGGGGATAAGGAGGCCGAGGAAAGAACTGTAGCAGTTCGTCGTTATGGGCAAAAGAATACCGAAACCCTTGGTTTAGAGGAATTCATAACCTTGATAAAAGAGGAGATCCAAAGCAAAAAAACGAGGTTAGAATCATAATAAAAGCTACTTAAACAGAGAGGGCTGTCTTAAAAAAATATTGGACAGGCCCTCTTTTCTGACATCTTAGAGCAGTCTCTTAGCCGGTTATACGAGATAAAGTCTCTGAATCATAGCCCGTATAAGAAATATTGTTTATATCTAACGTGAATTCATGTAAAATATAGTCAAGATACTTTATAAGAGGTTGAATAATACTGATTAATGAATGGTGGTTAGGAAATGGTGGGGAGAAGAAAACTGAACGAATTTAAAGTCGGTGAATTATTCATTGCTTTTTTCTTAATTCGGAAAGTGGAATGCAAGACTACAGGTAGTGGAAACAAATACTTAGATATCCTGTTAGGTGATTCCAGCGGTGAGATTGTTGCCCGTTTCTGGGATTGCAGCCCTGAAGATGAAGGTCAATTTGGTAGCAATATGTTGGTAAAAGTAAAGGGTAGTGTAGTCGAGTGGCAAGGCAAAAAGCAAGTAAAGATTGATAAAATCCGTCCGGTTATTGAAGAGGATGGGGTCGATATAAAAGAATACATTCCGGTGGCCCCATATGCTCCGGAGGAAATGTATGAAGAACTTAATGGTTACGCTTTAAAAATAAAAAATCAGAAACTAAAAAAAATGGTCCAACTTATTATCGCCGAGTCAGGGGAAAGGTTATTAATTCATCCGGCTGCCGTTCAGAATCATCATTCCCTACGTTCGGGATTACTCTACCATACTCTTACTATGCTTAAAGCTGGAGAGAAGCTAACGGAGGTCTATACTTTTTTAGACAAGGATCTTCTCTTTGCGGGGATTATCCTTCATGATATGGCTAAGCTTGAGGAGATAGATGCTAACCAATTAGGGCTAGCCACAGAGTATACGACAGAGGGACAGCTTCTAGGTCATATCGTTCAGGGGATTAAGCGGATTGGAAAAGCTTCTCGGAGTGTGGGTTTAGATGTCGAGACAAGTATTCTTCTGGAACATATGCTTCTTTCCCATCATTATGAGCCTGAGTTTGGTAGTCCGAAAAGGCCGATGTTTCCAGAGGCCGAAGTCTTACATTACCTTGATATCCTTGACGCCAGGATGTATGATATGCAAAAAGCTTTAGGTGAGGTACAGCCCGGGGAGTTCACCGACAGGTTATGGACCTTAAATAATAGAAGACTGTATAAACGAGAAATTAACTGACTAACCGGAAAATAGACTGTAATTTTTTTATATGGATTACAAACACACTTATAGATGGGGTGTTAATTATGCAAAAAGAAATTAGAAGAAAAACACTGGGGCCTAAGAGAAGAGGCAGAAGATCAGGGCAGAAGACTTTAGCTGTATTAGTGGTGCTAATTCTAGCTTTGTCCGGCTGTGGGTTACTGGAAAGTGGGAATTCGCCAATGCCTAGCGGAGACTCGGAGATGAACTTACCTAAGATCGGCTTGGTTACCGACGAAGGGGGAATTGAAGATCCTTATTATCAAAAGGCCTGGAAAGGCCTACAAAAGGCTGAACAGGATTTAAAGCTGGAGATAAGTTATGTCAAGGCCAAAAATGATAAGGATTACCCTTCTAAATTAGCAGAACTTAATTCTCAAAAAGCAGATGTGATTTTTACGATAGGTTCTCAAGCGGTACCGGATGTCTTGGAAGCTGCAAAAAAGACTCCCAAAATCAAATATGTCTGTTTGGATAGCAACTTGGAGAGTCCCATACCGTCTAATGTCTTGGGAGTCTCTTATAAAATAGAAGAAGGGGCATTTTTGGCAGGATATCTGGCCGGAAAAACAACCAAATCTCGGGTAGCCGGTTATATATCGGGGGATAATAAGGAGGAGTCCCAACGCTATTACTATGGCTTTAAGACAGGACTTAGACTATCTAATTCAGGCTGTGAGTTAATGAAAGGGATAGCCGGGACATTTACTAATAAAAAAAGAGTCGAGAAGATGGTCGAAAGGATGATAGAATCCAAGGCTGATGTGATTTTTCATAATGTTGGTTCGGCTGGAAAGAGCGTTATCAAGGAGATGGATAAGGCAAGTAAATATTCGATAGGCGTTGATGTAGATCAGAATGAACTTGCCTCTGAGAGCGTTATTACCTCTGTAGTAAAAAATAATGATGAAGTTATCTATGAGATCCTCAAGAAGCTTGACGAAAAGAGCCTTATTCTTGGGAAAAACCTTGTTTACGGCTTGGGGGAGAATGGTGTGAGTTTGGCGGAGAGTACTAAGGATATAATACCGGAAACCACCTACAATCTTCTGCTTCAACAACAAGAAAAGATTATCGCCGGTAAGCTGAAGATTCCAACTAATGAAAGCGAGTATTTGAATTTTTCGAATAAGTAAGTATAGTACTTAAGAGGATAATCGGACTTAACTGGGGGAATTTCCTTTGGACTTAAGAAATTACCGAAGATCAAAAAAAATCTTGTTGATTGCGGTATTGCTTCTAATGACGATCGTCATCCTCACCGCGTGTAATCCCGGTAAAGATAATCCTTTTGAAGCAGAAGGATTCGCCATGGGGACGATCATTTCTCAGAAGGTTTATGGCCCCAACGCCCAACAAGCAGCGGATGAAGTCTTAGAGAAGATTAAGTACTTGGAAAACCTGATGACTTTTAATGCCCCTAACGGAGATATCTATAAATTAAACCAAAATGCCGGACAAGAGCCAATAAAAATTAATTCCGAAACGGCCCAGGTACTGCAGGTCGCTTTGGAATTTGCGGAATTAAGCAAGGGAGCTTTTGATCCCACGGTAGGTCCGGTTGTTAAAAGCTGGGATATTGGAGGGATAGGGGAGCGGATTCCTAGCCCGGAAGAATTACAAAAGTTAAAGGCCCTAATCAATTACCAAGATGTTTATCTGGATGATAGTATTGCCGGCTTGCAGAGATCTGGGCAAATGATTGATTTAGGCGGTATAGCCAAAGGATATGCCGGGGATGCTGCCCTCGAAATATATAAAGAAAATGGTTGCAACTCTGCCCTTCTTAATCTGGGCGGTAATGTCGTGGCTTTAGGCAGTAGGCCGGACGGAAAATGGCC
>CALBJS010000134.1 GCA_937892995.1 uncultured Peptococcaceae bacterium
TTAATCAAAGCATTCTTGATCATTCGCCGACAAAGCAAACATGGTTCAGCTGAAGCAGGACCCCCATCACGAGCATAACCTGCAACATAGATAGTACTACCTTGCATTTTCACAGGATCGCCGGCAATGATAGCGTTCTGCTCAGCATGAACAGCTACACAAAGTTCGTATCGCTCACCCTGAGGGATGTTTTTCTGCTCTCGCACACACTGTTCTTGGTCAATACAGTTCGGTTCTCCTCGGGCAGCACCATTATAACCTGTGCTTACAATAATATTATCCTTGACGATGACTGCTCCGTAATTACGTCTTCGACAAGTCGACCTTTTTGCTACTAACCGAGCAATGTCCAAAAAGTATTGGTCCCATGAAGGTCTAGTTTGGTTAACCATAACTTCTCTCCCTACATTTTAAGCCTTTTAGGGCCTTTTCTCACATTATAGTATACTTGCCTTACCAAATCATGTCATTACCTAAGAATGCCTCCGTTTTTTGCCTAGAGTCCAAATGTTTGATCCTGAGACGGTCATGGATGACAATAAATTATAAAATCTTTATATCTATTGTAATCTTGCTCGTCCAGGTTAATGTCTAATTTAATCCCCTCTTCACGATATTCAAACTTTTCTATATAATATTTATTTTTTAAGGTATTAGGTATATCTCCTCTTTCAAAAGGGATTGCCATGGTAACCGCGTAGGTGTTTTTCGTTAGTTTTTGCTCTATGGCTTGAAGTAACTTGTCCATATTCAGGTTATTTCGAGCAGAAATATAGAGGACGTCTTCTGAGTTTTTGTAATTTATCTCTGTGTCGAAAAGATCTATCTTATTATAGACAGTAATCATCGATTTATTTTGCACCTCTAAGGCCTTTAGGACCTCAAGAGTAGTGTTCATCTGAATTTCATGGTTATCATTACTAGCATCGATCACATGAATTATTAGATCAGCAAACTTGACTTCTTCTAGGGTGGCTTTGAAAGCCTCAACCAAATCATGGGGTAATTTGCTTACAAAACCTACCGTATCTACCACCAGAAATTCTTTTTTACTAGGTAGAACAGCTTTCCTTAAAGTAACATCCAGGGAAGCAAATAACATATCTTTAACAAGTACTTCTTTATCCTCACTGTAATCTTGATGAGTTTTAATCAGTTCATTCAGAAGAGTCGATTTGCCCGCATTGGTATAACCAACTAACGCTACTAAAGGGATACTCGCCTTTGATCTTTGTGCTCTTTGAACCGACCTATATTTCTTTACTTCTTCCAACTCTCTTTTGATGTTAGTTACTCTATTTAAAATATACCTCCTATCGATCTCTAATTTCTGTTCGCCCGGCCCTCTTGTCCCGATCCCCCCGCCGGTCCGAGACATTTGTTTACCCAAGCCTTGGAGCCGAGGAAGCCTATATCTTAATTGGGCTAGTTCAACCTGTAGCTTACCTTCTTTGCTTAAAGCTCTCTGAGCGAAGATGTCAAGAATTAGGGCTGCCCGATCCAGAATTTTAGTGCCCAGTAGTTCTTCTATATTCTTGATTTGCGTTCCCGATAATTCATCATTAAAGATCACGATAGTGGCCTCTAAGAGCAAGACCTGTTCTTTAATTTCTTCGATCTTGCCTTTACCCACATAGTAGCCCACATCCCTGGAGGCTCTATTCTGAATAATACTAGCGACCACTTCCGCACCCGCTGCTTCGGCAAGTTTCGCTAATTCCGCCATAGATTCATCGATGTCGTTCTCGTTTCCTCTAGCACTATTGGAAGTTGCATTGAGTCCTACGATTACCGCTCTCTCTCGTTTTTCATCTACTTTTGCTTCTTTTTGTATCTCCATTATCGTTAACCCCTTTCTTACCTTAATCTTGGTATCCGATAACTACAGCAAAATCATCCGCTTAGCTTGTCACGGAAAGTTCCCAGAGATACAAGGAGGCAACGGAGCCGTATGGCGAATATCCCTTCCGATAACGTTCAAATTCTCCTCGTGAGAGTTCTTGGAGACCATAGAGATTCATCATACCTCTTCGAATCGCTAAATCCTTATAGCTAACTACATCCGGACGACATAAAGAAAAAATTAAGAGCATTTCTACAGTCCAAGTGCCGACACCGGACAAAGAAGACAACTGCCTAATAATCTCCTCATCTGTTAAGGTATCTAATCGGGCAAAATCGATGAGGCCCTCGTTAGCTGCAGCCCCAATTCCTTGGATATATTTTGCTTTTCTCTCCGACATCCCACATCTTCGGATTTGGGATAATTCCACCTGAGCAAGATTCCCCGGGGTAATACTTCCCAGCAAAACGCAGAATCGTCCCCACACTGTGGCCGCTGCTTTCTTAGAGATTTGCTGACTGACAACACTAGAGAGCAGGGCTCTAAAAGGATCGGGGATTATCTCCCGCCGGATTATGCCGATCTGCTCTATTGCCACACCGAGCTTCTTGTCCCTGCACTTTAAGTATTCGATTTCTTTTTGTCCATATTCGAAATATCGCATGTCTTATCTCTCCATCGTTTTTTACTTTAATCCGAGCAGACTCCCGACGAAAGTTTTCTTCCAGTTTAGTATTCAAATTTGTTTTCTACAAACTCACTCAACAAATTCTCGTGCTAAATTATCTAAGGCCTCATTATCTACTCTATATACAGTCCAATCATCCATTGGGACTGCTCCCAACTGTTTATAAAACTTAATTGAGGGTTCGTTCCAGTCTAAGCACCACCATTCCAATCTGCCGCATTTTCTTTCAATAGCCAATTTTGCCAGAAATGCAAGGATAATCTTGCCAATTCCTTTTCCCCTCATTTCAGGTTTAACATATAAATCTTCTAAGTAAATACCTGGCTTACCTAAAAAAGTCGAAAAATTATGAAAGATCAAGGCAAAACCAATTGGTTTATTCTCAAATTCTCCAATAACAACCTCTGCCATTTTTCTTTGGAATAGAGAATCTCTTAAAACTTCTTCTGTGGCCACTACTTCCTGTGCCATTTTTTCATAGTCAGCTAATTCTTTTATGAAAGCTAAGATTAATGGTACATCATTTACATCAGCAAATCGTAATTTAAAGTTATTTAACTTAGTATCAATTAACCTTTTCATATTTTCTCCTATTTAAAAAACAGCGTCACTTGTACGCTGTTTTTATTGATATGTTAACCTAGAAGTGGAAATAATTCACGCTCCTCTTTTTCGACCCTTTTGGAGATCGAATAAAGGATAGCATTAGTATCTTTTATAAATTCAGCGGGGTTGGTCTTAATAGTGCCAGGTATTTTTAGGTACTTGTCTTTGTAATTTTCGAAAACTCCGGAAAGGTCCCCCATCTCTTGGATAAATTTATTCGAAATAGCCCGAATTTTTTCTTTAGGATGTTGAAGCAAACGTGGATAGAGATATTCATCTTCATATTTAAGATGCATGAGGATTATTCCTGAAAGGGTCCCGATACGCAAAGCTATCCAGAGTTGATTCTTAAGGACTTCTTCTTCGTCATAAACATCTTCTTGCAATTCCTGTAACGCTTTTCTTATTTGTTGATGCTGCAATCTGATGGTGTCATTAATCATCCGTTCTCAGCTCCTTTTAATATCTTAAAATACTTGACCGAACGAGCCTGCTCCCCTTCATTTGGTACCGAAAAGCCTGTCTCCGGCATCCCCAAGTCCCGGAACAATATAGGCATGTTCATTCAGGCGTTCATCTACAGCCGCCACAAAGATATCAACATCAGGGTGACTTTCCCGGACTGCACTAATCCCTTCCGGAGCAGCGATCAAACACATAAGTTTAATATTCTTGGCCCCCCGATTTTTTATAAAGCTAATGGCGGCCACAGCCGAACCACCAGTCGCCAACATCGGATCGATCAGGATAATATCCCTCTTTTTTACATCAGTTGGCATTTTGCAATAATACTCCACGGGTTTTAGGGTTTCATGATCCCTGTAGAGACCTATATGGCCAACTTTAGCCGCAGGTATCAGTTTGAGCATTCCATCTACCATTCCTAGACCTGCTCTGAGAATAGGAACAAGTGCCACTTTACGCCCGGCAATCTTCTTCGCTTTAGCTAAAGCGACAGGAGTCTGTACTTCAACTTCTTCTAGAGGAAAATCTCTAGTAACTTCATAAGCCATTAGCATGGCAACTTCCTCAACCAAAGAACGAAATTCCTTGGAACTTGTGTTTTCATCACGGATCAAAGCTAGTTTATGCTGAATCAGAGGATGATCCAGGACACAGATGTTTCCCATAGCTCATTCAACTCCCCTTATTTGTCGAATTTTCACCTGCACCTCTCGGAAGGTGCGCATATTTCTTAGCTACTGTCTGTATAAAGGGAATTGGGTACATAAGTCAACTACCATGGCTTCCGCTTTTTTCAATTGTTCACTGTTTTTGCCGGCGGTTAGAACAAGATTAATAGCCTCGGTAATCTTGTCCATCTCAGGTTCTTTCATTCCTCGAGATGTTACTGCAGGTGACCCTATACGGACTCCGCTAGTTACAAAAGGACTTTCCGGATCGAACGGAATGGTGTTTTTATTCACTGTGATTCCGACATCATCCAGAATCTTCTCAGCAACTTTACCGGTAAGACCCTTACTCCGCATATCAAGTAAAACAAGATGATTATCTGTTCCTCCTGAGACTAAACGGAATCCTCTGGCTAGGAAACCCTCTGCCAAGGCCTGAGCGTTACGGACAATCTGTTGTTGGTATTCCTTGAATTCCGGTCGGAGTGCTTCGCCGAAAGCAACTGCTTTGGCAGCAATAACATGCATGAGCGGGCCTCCTTGAATTCCTGGAAATATCGCTTTGTCAATCTTCTGAGCAAATTCTTCCTTACAAAGAATAAGCCCACCTCTCGGCCCCCTTAGAGTCTTATGAGTCGTAGAAGTCACAAAATGGGAATAGGGTACCGGATTAGGATGAAGTCCGACCGCTATAAGTCCTGCGATATGAGCCATATCGATCATTACATAGGCTCCCACTTCATCAGCTATCTCCCTTATCAGCCGAAAATCTATTTGGCGAGGATAAGCACTGGCTCCGCCTACGATCATCTTCGGCTTATGCTTACGAGCTAAGCTTCGCAACTTATCATAGTCAAGGCATTCGGTATCTTTATCCACACCATATTCAATAAAATTATAATATACTCCAGAAATATTTACTGGACTGCCATGGGTAAGATGACCACCATGAGAGAGATTCATCCCCATTACAGTGTCGCCGGGTTCAAGCATGGCGAAGTAGACAGCAGTATTGGCCTGTGCTCCGGAATGGGGTTGAACATTAGCATGTTCCGCACCGAATAGTTTCTTGACCCTGTCCCGTGCCAGATCTTCAACAATATCTACATACTCGCAGCCACCATAATATCTTTTACCCGGATAACCTTCAGCATATTTATTAGTTAATACAGATCCCTGAGCCGCCATCACTGCCCTACTTACGAAGTTTTCAGAGGCAATAAGCTCTATCTTATGCTCCTGCCTACCTTCTTCAAGCTTGATAGCTTTTGCCACTTCAGGATCCTGAGGCATTACGTATTTCTGAATATAGTCCATATTGCATATCCCCCTAAATATTTTTTCATGCTTAAGTACTAGAGTACATAGTAACCAAGCTCTCCAAATAACAACTATTCGTTCTTCTTGTTTCTGTAATTAAGCCCATAATCGAAGATGTTTTAATCAATTATTATCAATAGAACTGTTAAAGTAACTCCTTAAGCTTTATTCTAACATAAAAACTTTTCAAATTTAAACCGATTCCACAGATTAATGACTAAAGCCTTCAAATTCCGCTATCTGGTCCACCCTGCGGGTATGTCTCCAACCGCTGAAAGATGTAGAGATAAAGGTGTCTACTATGTCTAAGGCCAACCCCCGTCCTATGACCCTGGCTCCAAGTGCAAGAATATTGGCATTATTATGTTCTCTAGCCATTTTGGCCATATAGCTATTTGTACACAATGCGGCTCGAATTCCCCTAACTTTATTGGCCGCGATGGAAATCCCTATACCTGTACCACATACTACTATTCCTAGATCGACTTGTTTGTTAATTATGGTTTCTCCGACCTTAAAACCGTATTCCGGATAATCTACGGATTGGGCTGAATCCGTACCACAATCTAGAATCTCGTGTCCTTTATTTGTGAGGTGTTCCTTGATAATCTCTTTAAGCTCGTAGCCTCCGTGATCAGAACCCAATGCTATTTTCATTCTGCTACCTCCAAGAATTCTAACAAAGTTATTATGATAAGAATAAGAAAATCTTCCGCATCTTAATTATGGTTTATGTACTTGTCCTATGTTTAGTGCTAAGTATTGCTGCTAATGCTTCCATCATTTCATCCAATTCCAGTAGACAATGGTGGTAGACCTCCAGCGAACCGCCCCAGGGATCAGTAATTTCCTTCTCAGAACCTAGCCAAGACCCTAAGGCCGTAATCTTATCCCTCATTTCAGGATAAAGATTACTAAGATATACTTCCTGAGACTTAGTCATGGTAAATACATAGTCCGCAGAATCAAGCATTTTCTTCGTTAATCTGACCGCTCGATGCTTGCCTTGGTCTATCTTCTTTTTTTTGAGGACCTCCGAGGCATTCTTGCTTATGTGCTCCCCTTCAAAAGCATTAATCCCTGCTGAATAAATTTTAAATTCTTCCGCCAAGTAGAGTTTGGCCAAACCTTGGGCCATAGGACTGCGGCAGGTATTACCTGTACAAACAAACAAAATCTCCATGGATTAATTATAACCTCTTTCCTATGTCGAAGAAACAATTTCAGAATATTATTCCTAATCCCATTTTTAAACCGATCAATAATAAAATAACCCCACCAAGTGCTTCTGCTTTATTACCCAACCATGTTCCCATCCGGCGACCAAGGAGAACACCTCCGCCGGTCATAACCCCTGCGGTCAGACC
>CALBJS010000135.1 GCA_937892995.1 uncultured Peptococcaceae bacterium
TAGGGAAGCTAGGATCCTTAATCGTTTTGATTAGCGGCACATTGGTAGGGGTAGCGATCTTTGCCCTTTTAACTAAGTTGCTTAAAATGGAAGAGTACGGCATGGCTATGGGGATGCTCGGCAAGAAACTAAGAAGGTAGTGCACAAAGGCGTTACGAAGGGACGTTTCCATTGTACTATTTGTAAAACTATGTTAATTTAAAACAGGGTGGTATTATGCCGAGACAAGCTAGGAAAAAAAGTAAAACGGGAATTTACCATGTTATGTTAAAAGGCATAGATGACAGGGATATTTTTTTGGAGAATTTTGATCGAAGTAAATTCATAGAACAGGTTATTAAAGCTAAAGAGAAAGCTAAATTTGTTTTTCTTGCCTATTGTCTAATGGATAATCATGCACATCTAGTGATTGAAGAAAAAAACGAGGAAATAGGAAAGAGCATTAAACGAATTACTGTAGGATATGTAATATGGCATAATAATAAGTATGGAAGGACAGGACACTTATTTCAAAATAGGTTTAACAGCGAAGTAATAGAAACCGACAACTATCTTTTGACGGCGGTTAGGTATATCCACCATAATCCTGTCAAAGCAGGAATAGCTAAACTGCCTGGAGACTATGAGTGGAGCAGTTATCTGCAATACTTAGCTAGTTATAACAATTGTTGCAGTAATATTGATGCACAACGAATTAAGGGATATTTAAAAACTAAGGGAAGCTTTGAAGAGTTCATGAGAATATCCAATGATGATAATTGTTTAGAATACGAACAGCCTAAGAAATATACTGATGAAGCTATAAGAAAAATTATTCTTCGAGAGTTTGATATAGGCTCAATCGAGACAATGCCTGCACAAGAAAGGAATAGAATTATTAAGGATATTTATCGGGAGACGGGTGTTAGTATTAGACAACTGGGACGGGTTTTAGGACTTGGGCAAGGCATAATTCAAAGAGGAGTTAAATGAAATAAGTTGAGCGTTACGCTGGAAACGTCCCCTTGTAACGAACGTCCCCTTGTAACGGAACGCCCTTGTAACGCCGGTTGCTTTGTGGGGAGAGAATTTGATATAATTATATGCTAATATATTTTGAGGAGAGAAAACATTAATGGCACAAGCTTCATCCAAGATTCGTAATTTTAGTATTATAGCTCATATTGATCATGGCAAGTCTACCCTTGCCGATCGTCTTATTGAGTATACAGGGACTATGTCCACCCGGGAACTGAAGGAGCAGGTCTTAGATTCTATGGATCTGGAAAGGGAACGGGGAATTACCATCAAGCTTCACTCTGTTCGGCTACAGTATAAAGCCAAGGATGGAGAAATATACGAATTAAATCTGATTGATACGCCAGGTCATGTTGATTTTTCCTATGAAGTGTCGCGAAGTTTGGCGGCTTGCGAAGGAGCTTTATTAATAGTTGATGCTGCTCAAGGCATTGAGGCCCAGACCCTTGCCAATGTTTATCTGGCCTTAGAGAACGACTTGGAGATTATCCCGGTTATTAATAAAATTGACTTGCCCAGTGCGGATCCGGAGATGGTAAAGCACGAGATCGAAGATGTTATTGGAATTGATGCTAGTGAGGCTATTTTGGCTTCTGCAAAAAGTGGTCTTGGGGTCGAAGAAATCTTAGAAGCCATCGTCCACAAGATTCCGCAGCCGCAGGGTGATGATGAAAAGCCTCTGAAAGCCCTCATTTTTGATTCGAAGTTTGACTCCTATAAAGGTGCTATACCTTATATTCGGGTATTTGACGGTAAAGTAACTAAGGGGACGAACATTAAGATGATGTCTTCGGGCAAAGTCTTTGAAATAATAGAGGTCGGCGTCTTTACACCCAGTATGACCATCGTGGAAGAGTTACGGGCAGGTCAGGTTGGCTATGTGGCCGGAAGTATTAAAAATGTCCAGGATACCCAGGTCGGGGATACAATTACAGATGCTGATGATCCGGTGAAGGAGCCCTTACCAGGTTATCGCAAAGCTGTCTCGATGGTTTTCTGCGGGCTTTATCCGGTGGAAACATCAGAATATGAAAAACTTAAAGATGCTTTAGAAAAATTGCAGCTCAATGATGCCAGTCTGATTTTTGAGAATGAGACTTCAGCGGCTCTCGGCTTTGGATTTCGTTGCGGTTTTCTCGGATTGCTTCATATGGAGATTATCCAAGAAAGGTTAGAGCGAGAATTCGCACTGAATATAATCACGACTGCACCGAGTGTGGTCTACAGGGTCACCAAGACGGATAGGGAACAAATTCTGGTAGATAATCCTGCATTATTACCCCCGGAGGGTCTTATCGAATTTATCGAAGAGCCTATGGTCAAAGCTTCGATCATGGTTCCTGCGGAGTTTGTCGGTCCCATCATGGAACTGAACCAGGAAAAGAGAGGCAACTTTCTTAATATGGATTATATTACGGAGACGAGGGTTAATCTGCATTATGAATTACCCTTAAGTGAGATTGTCTATGATTATTTTGACCAACTAAAATCTCGAACTAAAGGTTATGCCTCCCTAGATTATGAACTAATCGGCTTCCAGGAATCTAAGCTTGTCAAGTTAGATATCTTGCTTAATGGCGAAGTCGTCGATGCTCTTTCTTTTATCGTCCATAAAGATAAAGCTTACCAACGGGGACGCAAATTAGTAGAAAAACTACGTAGTCTTATCCCTCGCCAAATGTTTGAGGTTCCGGTTCAGGCTATTATCGGCTCTAAGATAATTGCCAGAGAAACTATCAGAGCCATGCGCAAAGATGTCTTAGCTAAGTGCTATGGTGGGGATATCAGTAGGAAACGTAAACTACTAGAGAAACAAAAAGAGGGAAAGAAACGCATGAAACAAGTTGGCAGCGTGGAAATTCCTCAGGATGCTTTTATGGCTGTGCTCAAGATGGATGATTAAATGTTTTACAATATAAAATATTTATAAAGTATTGAGATAAGGCCCGGGGGCATTTATGTTGAAGAAGATCGAACTTTCAGTGGTGTTAAATCTTATTTTCCTTCTTATCTTTATTTTGCTGGTTACGTTCATTGGCTTTAAGTACTTTGCTCAGGTTTATCAGCTTATTAGTCAGCCCGAGCAATTTAAAAACTTATTGTTATCCTATGGACAAGCCAGTGTCCTGATCTTTATCTTATTTCAAGTGTTGCAAGTTGTCGTTGCTACAATTCCCGGTGAATTTGTTCAGGTAGCCGGGGGATATATCTATGGAACTATAGCAGGAACTTTCTATTCTGCTCTAGGGATAATGCTCGGATATTCTATTGTTTTTTTTATTTCCAGGGCCATCGGTTATCCTTTAGTTAAGGTTTTTGTATCTAAAGATAAAATTGAAAAAGTCAATAATTTGATCCAAACCAAAAAATCAGATGCCCTGCTCTTCTTATTATTCTTAATTCCGGGGATTCCCAAGGATTTTCTTGTTTATGCTGCCGGTCTTACTCCGATAGAATCGGGGAAATTCTTCATTATCGTGGCTTTAGCAAGATTCCCGGCACTTTTCGGTGCTTCTTTTATAGGAGCGAATATCGAACAGAAGAATTACCTAATCGTAGCCATTACCTTTGGTATTTCTATTGTTCTGTTTATCGTCGGTTTTTTACTAAAAGATAGATTCTTATCGGCGGTGGAGAGAAGATATGCTAATAAGGAAAAAACAAAGGAAAAACAACCACAACCAGAATAGCCATAATTCAGGCTATTGTTCGGTATATATGAGTACATATAGGTAAATAAAATTCAAATTAGGTGTGATTCTTATGCCTTCTTTATATGTTCATGTTCCATTTTGTCAAAGCAAATGTGCCTATTGTTCTTTTTATTCCGTTCCTTTAGGTAAAATTTTGGATAATCAAAAAAATGGACAGATTTTCAATGAAAGTTCTGAGCTAATCCCCCAATATTTACGTGGGATGGCCCAAGAAATAAAATTAAGATTTACGGAAGCCCCTTCTGGGGTTTCTACGCTTTTCTTGGGGGGTGGGACCCCCACAGTTCTGAACCCTAGGGAATTGGAGGAATTATTAAAGACTATTCATAGAAACTATATATTTGTGCCCGAGAAAGCAGAAATGACTGTGGAAGCTAATCCCGGTACCCTTACTTTAGATAAAGTCGCTATTCTGCATAATTATGGTATAAATAGGATATCACTGGGAGTCCAGAGTTTTAATAATCAAATATTAAAACGAATCGGTAGGATTCATACCGCAGAGGATATCAGTTTGGGAATTAAGATTATCAGAAAAGCGGGTATCGAAAACTTAAACTTGGATCTAATCTTTGGTTTACCGGGACAGACTATGTCAGATTGGCAAGATACCTTAAAACAGGCCGTAGCGTGTTCCCCGGAACACTTATCGCTCTATGCTCTTACTTTAGAAGAGGATACCCCTCTTGGCAGGAAGTATCTGACTCTAACTCAAAATCTCGAGACAAATTATCCCAATGATGATAGTCGGCTTCCTTTGCCTGATGACGATTTTCAGGCGGATATGTATGAATGGGCTGTGAACTATCTACAGGGCAAGGGATATAAGCACTACGAAATATCTAATTTTGCTAAAGAAGGTTTTGAATGTCTGCATAATCAAGCTTATTGGCAAGGCGAGGATTATCTTGGGTTAGGGCCTGGAGCAGTATCCTGTCTTAGAGGAGTAAGAACCAAGAATACTGAGGATCTTGCAAAATATAGCAAGATGATTCTGGCAGGAGAAAAAGCATTTGATCCCTTAGGAACCGAAGTTTTAACCAAGGAACAACTCATCACTGAATATATGATGTTAGGACTCAGAACTACCAAAGGGATAGATCTAAAAAAATTTGCCGGAAAATTTAAGGTAGAAGTTCAGGATATTTACGGCCAAATATTGGCAAACTATATTGATAGAGAGATATTAATACTTGTTGATGGAAGACTTAGAATCAATGAAATCTATTTTTTTGTAGCTAATTCTATTCTGCAAAATTTCGTAATATAAATCTATTTTTTTTAACCTTCTTTTTTGGCCCTAAAACTTCCCATTTTTCTCTTGACAAGACTTTGCCTCCATGCTAATGTATGGTCAGATGATTAGCACTCACCTGAGTAGAGTGCTAACAATGAAAGAATAGGAGGTGACCCACAATGAAAATGGATGAGAGAAAACAAAAGATATTAAAAGCCATTGTACAGGATTATATTGCTACCGCTGAGCCTGTGGGTTCCCGGACTATTTCTAAGAAGTTTAAACTAGGGGTATCTCCGGCTACCATTCGCAACGAGATGGCTGATTTGGAGGAAATGGGACTCATTGAACAACCTCATACATCAGCCGGTAGAGTTCCCTCAGATTCGGGTTATCGCTATTATGTAGATTCTCTCCTGGATCCTTTCCTCTTTTTAAATGAAGAGGATAAGAAGAATATTAATCAAGAAATTGCTACTAGGCTAAATGAAATCCAGGAAGTTATCGAATATACCGGGAAGCTTATCTCTCAGGTCACAAGCCTTACAAGCCTGGTGATGGGCCCTAAAAGCAGACACAGTGTCCTGGAAAAGCTGCATTTCTTACCTTACGAATCGGGTAAGGCTATTATGGTTATCGTTAAAGAGAATGGGACGGTTGAGAATGATATTGTTGAGATTGGTGAAGATACCACATCTGAAGAGCTTCAGATGTTAGCGAATATTTTTAATCACAAAATGGGTGGCACCAGGGTTCAAGATCTAAAAAAAGGTCTTATTAATGAAATATATAGTGAGCTTTCCAGAAAACGCAGGATGATCGACGGAATGATGGGTATTCTAGAGAGGGTGTTCGAAGATAAGGATGAAGAATCTTTGGAACGGGTCTATCTTGGCGGAACCTTGAACATGCTTAACCAGCCGGAATTTCGCGATTTGAACAAAGTAAAAAATCTTTTTACGGTTTTTCAGGAAAATACTAAGTTGATAGAACTATTATCTCATGATCAGCAAGGTTTAAATATTACGATAGGTTCTGAAAACCCGGAAAAAGTATTTAAAGATTGTAGTGTTATCTCAGCGACCTATCATATTAATGGTAAACAGATTGGCTCCATAGGAGTCTTAGGTCCTACCAGGATGGACTATGGTAAAGCAATAACGATAGTAGACTATATGACCAAAAGTCTGACCGAGATGCTTACTAGCCGGTATCGAAGGGGCCAAACATAAAGGAAGGAGGCTGTTCTGTGAGAAAAAATGTAACTCCGGAAGAAGAAAGTTTGCAGGAAACCAAAGCGGAAAATATTACCGAACAGGAAAACGTTGAATGTGCAGCAGAGGATGGAGAATCTGACGAATTGAAGACTTTGCGATTAGAACTTGAAGATAATAAGTCTAAGGCTGAGGAATACTATACTCGTCTGCAAAGATTGAAGGCTGAATTCGATAATTTCCGTAAAAGAACTCAAAAGGAAAAAGAAGAAGCAGTAAAATACGCTTCAGAAAGGGTTATTCTTTCCTTGCTTCCTGTCTTGGATAATTTTGAAAGAGCTATTGATTCCACTCGTATCAACCAGGATTTTGAGTCTTATTCCCAAGGAGTAGCTATGATTTTTAAGCAATTTATTAAAGTACTTGGGGACGAAGGACTAAAACCTATAGAAGCTGCCGGGCAGGAATTCGATCCTAATCTTCATGATGCCCTTCTCAAAGAAGAATCTGATCAGGGTGAGAATATTATCCTTGAGGAGATCCAAAAAGGATATTATCTTAAGGATAAAGTAATAAGGCCGAGCAAAGTAAAAGTATCTAGCTAATATGTTGTTCCACGCTTCATAATTTGAATAAGTGTTTTTTAGATAAAGGAGGAAATAGAATATGAGCAAAGTAATTGGCATTGACTTAGGAACTACTAATTCTTGTGTTTCGGTACTTGAGGGAGGAGAACCTGTTGTAATTCCAAATCCCGAAGGTTCCCGTATAACACCTTCAGTAGTAGGCTTTTCTAAGAATGGAGAAAAACTTGTAGGACAGGTTGCGAAACGTCAGGCAGTTTCTAATACCGATAACACAGTGAGTTCTATCAAACGTCACATGGGGACAGATTATAAAGTGACTTTACTTGATAAATCCTATACACCCCAGGAAATATCCGCAATGATCTTGCAGAAGCTTAAATCTGATGCTGAAGCTTACCTAGGGACAAGCGTAAGTCGTGCCGTGATCACTGTTCCGGCCTATTTTACAGATGCTCAGCGTCAAGCCACTAAAGATGCCGGTACTATCGCCGGCTTAGAAGTGCTGCGCATAATCAACGAACCGACAGCGGCAGCTCTAGCCTACGGTTTGGAAAAAACAAAAGATCAGACCGTACTAGTTTATGACCTTGGCGGCGGAACATTTGATGTATCTATTCTCGAATTAAGTCAAGGCATGGTCGAGGTAAAGGCAACCAGTGGTAATAACAAACTAGGTGGCGATGATTTTGATCAACGCTTGATGGATTACATTGTAGCAGAATTTAAGAAGAGTCATGCCGTAGACCTTTCTAAAGATCGGATGGCGATGCAGCGTCTCAAAGAAGCCGCAGAAAAGGCTAAGATCGAGCTCTCCGGTGTTACCCAGACCAATGTTAATCTTCCTTTTATCACCATGTCCGCAGAAGGTCCTCTTCATCTTGACTTAAACGTAACCAGGGCCAAATTTGAAGAATTAGTAGCTGATTTAGTAGAAGCATCCATGGGCCCGGTTCGTCAAGCTATGGATGATGCGAAACTTTCTTTTAATGAGATTGAACAGGTGATTCTGGTAGGTGGTTCCACCCGTGTTCCTGCAGTTCAAGAAGCAATCAAGAGACTTAGTGGTAAGGAACCTCATAAAGGAGTTAACCCTGATGAAGTTGTTGCTCTTGGTGCTGCTATCCAAGGTGGAATTCTCGGCGGAGAAATGAAAGATATTATTCTAGTCGACGTTGCCCCCCTTTCCTTAGGGATCGAGACTTTGGGTGGCGTATTTACTAGAATAATTGATCGCAATACTACTATTCCTACCACTAAATCCCAGGTGTTTTCTACTGCGGCAGACAGCCAGACCTCGGTAGATATCCATGTCCTTCAGGGTGAGCGAGAGATGGCCACTTATAATAAGACCTTAGGTCGTTTTCAATTGACAGGTATTCCGCCCGCTCCTCGTGGGGTGCCTCAGATCGAGGTCAAATTCGATATTGATGTCAATGGTATCGTGCATGTTTCGGCCAAGGATATGGCAACAGGGAATGAACAGAAAGTAACGATTACTGCTTCTACGGGTTTAAGCAAGGATGAGATAGATAAGATGCGTCAAGATGCTGAGGCCCATGCAGAGCAAGATAAGAAGCAGAAGGAATTGATCGATGCTAAGAACGAAGCTGATTCTTTAGCTTATCAAGCCGAGAAAACCTTGAAGGACTTTGAGGGCAAAGGTGACGCTGCTGAGAGAGAAAATATTAAGAAGGCGGCCGAAGAACTTAGAAATGTAGCTACAAGTGAGAATGTGGAGGATATCAAGGCTAAATCCGAAGCTTTGACTAAAATTCTGTACCCCTATGTAGAGAAAATGTATCAACAACAGGCTGCTCAGGGTGCACCAAATGCCGGCCAGCAAGAGGCCCCGGGTTCTCAAGGAAGTCAGCAAAACGCTGATCCGGGAAAGACAGATGATGATGTTGTTGATGCAGAATATACCGAAGTAGATAAAGATAAACAATAAAACTTTAACATTAAGCCTAAAAGATAGTATAATGTTATATTGGAGATAAGCCTAGGGGCACAAGGGAATCTTTGTGCCTGCTTGGCATTTTGAGCCAAAGCTTAAATCTCTGGCATTGATATACAGGGAGGAGTTTCGACAAAAACCATGAAGCGAGATTATTATGAGGTATTGGGTGTAGGCAAATCAGCAAGTTTAGATGAGATAAAAAAAGCTTACAGAAAAATAGCTAAAGAGAACCATCCTGATGTAAAACCCGGTGACAAGCAAGCTGAAGAACGTTTTAAGGAAGCGACTGAGGCTTATGCTGTATTGAGTAGTCCAGAGAAGAAAGCAAAATATGATCAATTCGGACATGCCGGAGTAGACTTTAACGGCCAAGGAGGCTTCGGTGACTTCTCGGATTTTGCTGACTTTGGTCTAGGTGATATCTTCGAGATGTTCTTCGGTGGTGGTATGGGTGGTCAAAGAAGACAAGGACCGACTAGGGGATCCGATTTAAGGTTTGATTTGACTATTACTCTGCATGAAGCCGCTTTCGGAGCCAAGAAAGAAATCGAGATACCTCTTTCGGAGACTTGTGCTAATTGTGGGGGGAGCGGTGCCGCACCGGGAACACATCCTGTAAACTGTTCTCAATGTGGGGGCACTGGGCAGGTTAGAGCAGTACAACGGACACCTTTCGGGCAGGTGGCAACAACAAGAACCTGCTCGGCCTGTAACGGTCAAGGTACTATGATCAGCACCCCCTGCAATAAGTGTAATGGCCGTGGTAAAGTGCGTGAGGTTAAGAAAATAGAAGTAAATATCCCGGCAGGATCAGAAGAAGGTTTAAGTTTACGCTATAGTGGTAGGGGAGAGGCAGGGGAACGAGGGGGTCCTGCAGGAGACCTTTATGTTGTCCTCCTTGTTAAGCCTCATGAATTTTTCGAGAGAAGAGGCAATGACATTTATTGTGAGATTCCTATCACTTTCGTCCAAGCCGCTTTGGGTGATGAAATAGATGTTCCTACCATCCATGGCGATGTAAAAATGAAAGTTCCCGAGGGAACCCAGACTTCCAAGATTTTCAGAATTAGAGGGATGGGTGTTCCTTATCGCAGGGGCGGTGGTAATGGAGACCAGCATGTCCGGGTAATTGTTTCGACACCAACTAAACTGGATGAGCGTCAGAAAGAATTACTCCGAGAATTTGGACGAATTACACCTGAAGCCCAACAACGAGGTAAAAAGTCTCTATGGGACAAAGTAAAAGAAAACGTCAAGGATGCAATAGGTTAAGGTGGTATGCTATAGGAATTCTAGAGCATACTTTAGAGTATATTGTAAAAATATAAGGAGTTAAGTCATGAATTGGATGGAGATAGCGGTAACAGTTTCATCAGTAGGAGAAGAAGCTGTTACCGATCTTTTTTACCGAACGGGCAGTAAAGGAGTAGTAGTAGAGGCGCCTGAGCTTATCCAGGAATATATCGATTCGGGTGTCTGGGATTACCATGACTTTAAGGATGTGGAAATAACGGGAAAGTGTGTGATTAAAGGCTACTTCCCGGAAGATGAACGCCTTAATGAAAGACTTATCAACTTAAGGGAGGAGTTATTGTTCTTAAAAGAACTTTTTCCCGCCTGGTCGCTAGAATCAAAAACGATTATGGTCAAGGAAGAGGATTGGGCCAATGAATGGAAGCGCTACTTTAAACCAATTAGAGTGGGGAGGCATTTCTTAATAAAACCGACTTGGGAGGAGGTTGCCTCTCAGGATGATCTTGTCACCATAGAAATTGACCCGGGTATGGCTTTTGGGACAGGAACTCACGCTACGACCACCCTTTGCTTGGAAGCTATCGAGGATCATGTCCGCGAAGGGGACCAGGTCTTTGATATCGGGACAGGCTCAGGAATTCTGGCCATCGCGGCAGCGAAGTTGGGTGCCGTTGTTCAGGCTGGGGATATTGATACAATGGCGGTTAGAATAGCCCGGGAAAATGTCGATCTAAATGGGGTAACAGATAAGGTGCGGGTAAAAGCCGGAAATCTTGGAGAAGTCTTTAAGGGACAGGCCGATATTATTATTGCTAATATTATCGCTGATGTGATTATAGATTTTCTGCCAGAGTTGCCTGCCCTTTTAAAACCGGAGGGCCTTTTCATTGCTTCGGGAATTATCGATACTCGCTTAGCTGAGATAGTGGCAAAAATGGAAGAGACAGGACTCCGAGTCATAGGGGAGATCAAAGATTCCGGTTGGGTGCTGATTAAGGCTGTATTTCGAAGAGCCTGACGGGGTTCTCAATAAGCGGTTAAGCAGTTAAGGAGATAAGATGTATCGCTTTAAAATCCAAGCTAAAGAAAACGATAATTTCCTCATAAAAGGAGAGGAGCTTCACCACCTGGTCCATGTTTTGCGGCTTGAATCGGGAGATAAAGTGGTTGGCTTTAATAATTCGGGTGGAGAGTGGTTAGCTGTTATCGAGTTCATTACCAAGGATTCGGCCAGTTGCAGGATTATTGAAGAAAATTTTCCTAAAGTCGAGGCTAAGACCAGGGTATACTTAGTTATGGGCTTAGCCAAAGGGGAAAAAATAGAGTGGGTCATTCAAAAAGGGACGGAGTTAGGGATGGCAGGGTTTATCCCACTCAGAACCCAAAGATCGGTCTTACAGCTCCAAGGCAAGAAGGCCGGGGAGAGAGTCTCTCGCTGGCAAAGGATTGCATCAGAAGCTGTGAAGCAATCCCGCAGAGTGATTGAACCCCGGATCGGGCAGGTAGCTAACTGGGAGGATCTTGAAAAGATTCTTCCGCCAGAAACCCAGTGGCTCATTCCTTATGAAGACGAAAAAACTTGCTCTTTGAGTAATACTTTGCATGGTTTTAATCCAGAATATCCAATAGCAATACTCATCGGCCCTGAAGGAGGATTCAGTCCCGAAGAAGTAGCAAGAGCCCGTGTAAGACTAAAGGCCCAGAGTGTTTCTCTCGGACCCCGGATACTGAGAACGGAAACCGCTGCCTTGGCCGCTCTGGTCATGGTATTTACATATTATGGTGACCTGGGGTAGTTCTAGTTCATCCGTGACATCGGTAGTTCCTTGCTAGCAGCTATTTTTTAGTCGAATCTTATGTCTCTCCGACATATTCGAT
>CALBJS010000136.1 GCA_937892995.1 uncultured Peptococcaceae bacterium
GCCGTTGCGCAGCATTTCCCGCTGCTCCGTCAATGCTGTATTGGCAACACTGACAGCATTAACTGTGTCCAGCTCAACCGGTCGGATTAAATCCCTGTAAACGACATACCTGTCCCAGTCAAAATACATCCTGCTCAGCCCGGCAATCTGCAAGCCCAAAGAAATGACCGTTTGAACGCTGGCATAATTATAGGGTGAGACCGTAGTAAACAGGTATCTGGCTGTCCTCCTTTCCTCCAGACGGCGGGCCAGGATACCTGCAAGCTTGTACTGTAATTTATGACCGCGCAAAGCAGGGTCGACAATACTCAATTCAAATTGGGCCACCCGGCACAGCTCTTCGTCGTCAAAGCCAAGCTCCCGGGCCATATTTTGCTCGTACTTTACATCAAACAGCAAAGAACACGCCGCAAACAAGCGATCCCGGATAAACAGACCCAGGGATTCACCGCCGACTTCCAGCATAAACCGCAGTGCGTCTTCCGGTATGGACATACAGTATTCTTTTTTCTTTAGAAACCTGATCACATGATCCTGCAGTTCCAGGATTTCCTTTAAATCCCCGGAATCGAGTACCCTGATCATATACGGGTGGATCTTTTGCTCAGGTCCGGCGGATATCCGCCCCTGTTCAATAATTTCACCAGACACTATCTTCAAGGGGAGCCTCCTTACCTTGTGCTAATTGGCTAATGTGTACTATATTAAAATCGTATAAACAGCTTAAGCCCTCCAGCAGTTTATTCTCGATATATTTCCACTGGTCTTGCGGTGTATATCCCGAAAAACGCGACCGGCAGATGTCGATTAAACCCGGCTGGACGTTATTGTGCCGTAAAAAATTAATAAATCGGTCTATCCTTTTGTCGATCGTCTCCGTGGAAACCTTTTTTAAATCCCGTTCTTCCTGTCTCTCTATATAGTAAAGATAATAGCACTCATCTTCTTTTCCCACCGCAAAGGCTGCCGCAGGCATAATTCTCAGGGGGTGATAGATATTATCTGCAAAATCCAGATATGCCTCTTTGGTTATTTCGACTTTGCTTTGCACCGAGGATAGGGAGTTGTCGCAGGAAAAATAATCCAGATCAATATCCAGGATCAAGGGCTGGCAAGTGGTAAAGCGGCCGGCTAAACCGATTTCCTGATAGCTGTAAAACTGGTATTTGCCCCACCCGTTTTCCCGCGACTTCAAATATTTCCGCAAGAGCGGCTTAACCTCTCCGCTTTCAAAGTACTTTCCCCGGGATTGCCAGGACGCTACAAAGCGGTCCTGCTTTTGGCCGCAATAAGCGTCATACCGGCCCAGAAAAGTATAATTATTGATGATTCCCCTGTAAATAGCCGGCATGATAAAACTGGCAATGCCCAATTCCTGATAGCCATAGGTATAAATCTTCGGCAAATCATCCTCCAGCTCATCCACTGAAGCGTTGAGCCGGGAAATCCCCAGATCTTCATGGGAGTCCACATGCAGCAAGGTGTTCCCATAGGGACGGAGAAACCCGTTGAAATACCCATAATTCCAGATAAACCAGGCCTCATGGTGTTCTTCGATGATAAACAACGGGACAGTTAGCATGCGTTCCACCTTTTACTCCTTTTCCTGACCACAAAGCCATGATTTTTTGATAAACGGGGGTAAGACAAAAAACTGTCCGCCCTGCTCAGGATAATCCCCGTCTTCTTCGAGGAAAATAATCCCTTCGGAAATTTCTCCATCCTGCCCCCCGGCTTCCCGGATAGCGGCCCGGGAGTCCTTCAGACATAATTCCCGATAGTCTTTATCCAGAGCCGCCTGCTGTGCTATTTTCTTAAAAAGGCTTTGCAGTTTCTTGTATGCTGTTTGCATTTCCTTCCCCTCGCCCATGCTAAACCTCCGCGGCCTTTGAGGCCTTTTTCACCGATTGCTGATATAAATGCTCACTTTGTGCGGCAAAGCTCTCCGACTTCTTGCGTCCTTCTTCTAAAACTGCAATTGCTTCGTTCTTACGGCCTGTTTCCCACAAGGCGATGGCCAGGTCATTATAGGGATCCATAAAGCTTTCATCAGTCAGGGTCACAGCTTTTTGCAGCAGCTTGATCCCCTCTTCCGGCTTACCCAGACGTAATAAGCACAGTCCTTTCCCTTTAAGTCCGTAAACATCGGCGGGGGTTCTCTGCAGCACCCTGTCGTTTGCTTCCAGTGCGGCATAAAAATTACCCAGCCTGAAATTCACATACCCATAATGGCTTAACAGCTCCAGGCAGCTGTCCGAGCCCTGCCTGCGCAGGGCCACTCCTAATGCGGTTTCGGCTAATTGCCAGTAGCCTTTTTCGGTAAAACTCCGGCCGATTGCGGCGAGCTCTTCATCGTCCTGTACTTCTTCAAATATGCGGATTCTTTTCTGAGCAGCCTGGAAATATGAACAGTAGCGGTTTTCCGCGTAGATACTGCCTCCCATAGTCAATCTGGAATTAGAACACCCGCCCAGGCAGTCGGCGGCAAAACGGCATACTTGACAAAAACCCTGCAGGTCTTCTTTTTTCATGGTGCGACTCCAGCTGAAACTGTCCGGATTCTCCCAGATCTCTCTCAGGGGAGTATTCCTGACATTATCTTCTGTGAACTCGGGATTCCTGATGGAAGTGCAGCCCACAATATCCCCGTTATGCAGGATGCCAAAGGTGTATTTTCCGGCGGTGCACTGACGGCAGTAGGTGCCTTCCTGGCTGCTTTTCGTCATCTCTATTTCTTTCAGGCTGTAGTAGCCGACGCAGTCACCTAAGTTAATCCTGATGGATGACTCCTGCATACACCGGTAAGCCAGGTCAATAATCGCATCCAGATCAGCCGGCTCTATGACCAGATCGTCGTGTTCAGCCATATTGCCCATCGGACAGCCGATCTGAACCTGCCATTCCTTAACCCCGCGATCCACCAGTTCTTTTTTCAAACCGTCCAGCTCGCCCAGGTTCATTTTATTGACTGTGGTAATGGCAGTTGCGTTCATGTTCCTACTGAGACACAGTTCAATGGCTCGCATGGTCTTTTGATAAGACCCTTCCCGGCGCATGAAATCGTGTGTTTTCTGGAGGCCGTCCAGGCTGAAGCCGATGGTAGCGACTCCAGCCTGAATTGCCTGTTCCAAAATTTTTTCATCAAAAAGCCACCCGTTAGTAATCATGGTGGGAATCACGCCCAGCTCCTTCAGCCTTCCGGCAATGACCGGCCAGTCCTTCCGGGTAGTCGGCTCACCACCGGACAGGGTAACCCACTTCAGACCAAGCTGGCCAATGGCATCGCATAACCGGAGAGCTTCTTGGGTCGTCAACTCTCCCAAAAGAACTTCATGGCAGGCAGAGCCGCAGTGTTTGCAGTGCATGTTGCAGCCCATGGTAATCTCCCAGACTGCTGTGATCGGTTGGCGGATCATCATATTCGAGCCTTAAGCCTTTGGTTTTGTTGCTATTGCCCAGGCTGTAGACCCTTTTATATGGAAATCAGACGGTGGACGTACGGCATACATCATTACCGGTCCTTTCAGGTTTAGCGAGGAGCCGCCGGCTACCGCTCCCAATTCGTCATCGGTCAGTTCGTCGGTCTGGGCAGCCGGGATAATCAGGTGCAGGGCCTTCATGCTTTCCACGTGAATCTCTATTTTGATATCCTCCGGGATTGTCACTCCCAATTCTTTTTCTAGGGCCAATTTGGGATCGCTTAATAAGGCCAGCCGAAAGGCTTCGTCTTCAGCAGCCTTTTGGCTGATCAGTTCATTGAGCTCCAGCGTCGATAATATTTTATTTTCCATATTCTTTTCCTCCCGTGATTTAGAGTTTCTTTTTTCATCATGCGGGTCAGGCTGAAACCATAACACTAAAAATTCATGGCTTCCCTGTGTTTACCAGCCTCTGAAATAACGTCTTAACACCCTCT
>CALBJS010000137.1 GCA_937892995.1 uncultured Peptococcaceae bacterium
GTTACGATCTCGAGATGATGCGGGAGATGGGATTTTGCAATGGGATTGAGAATTATTCCAGACATCTGACCTTCAGAGAACCGGGTGAAACCCCATATACCTTGCTACATTTCTTCCCCAAAGACTTTTTATTTTTTATCGACGAATCCCATCAAACTATCCCTCAGGTTAGGGGCATGTACAAAGGAGACCGTTCTCGCAAAACTACCTTAGTAGAGCATGGTTTTCGGCTTCCTTCGGCTCTGGATAATCGTCCGTTACGATTTCCCGAATTTGAAATGCTGTCTCCCCAGAGAGTCTATGTCAGTGCCACTCCCGGACCATATGAACTGGAGCATTGCCGAGAAGTAGTCGAACAGATTATCAGGCCGACGGGTTTACTGGATCCCGAGATTATTGTAAAACCCATTAAGGGCCAGATCGATGATCTGATAGGGGAAATTAATCATCGAATCGCTAAAGATGAAAGAATTCTGGTCACGACTCTAACCAAAAGAATGTCCGAGGATCTTACGGATTATTTTAAACAATTAAATATTAAGGTCAGATATCTGCATTCCGATATCACGACATTGGAGAGGATGGAGATCTTGCGGGAACTTCGTCTTGGTGAGATAGATGTTATCGTGGGGATTAATCTCTTGAGGGAAGGTCTTGATCTTCCGGAGGTATCTCTGGTAGCAATTCTGGATGCTGATAAGGAAGGCTTCCTAAGATCGGAGCGTTCTCTTATTCAAACGGTCGGCAGGGCTGCTCGCAATGTTAACGGCAGGGTTATCATGTACGCTGATAATATAACGGGTTCGATGCGAGTGGCTATAGATGAAACCAACAGGAGAAGAGCTATCCAGATGGAGTATAATTTAGAGCACGGGATAACTCCTCAGACGATTCGCAAGCAAATCTATGAAGTCCCCGAAGCCACTAAAGTAGCTGAAAAGAAGAGACCGTACGGAATTAAGGATGGAGGCCTCTCCCCTGAAGAGCGGGAGAATTTTATTAAAACATTGGAAACAGAAATGCTTAAGGCTGCTAAGGAGTTGGACTTCGAGCGAGCGGCTGAGCTCAGGGATGCAATTATCGAACTAAAAGGTACAGTGGGGCAGATTAATAGAAAGAAAAAGCCTAAGTTTTCTAGTAGCCAAAATAGCACTAGGAAGAAAAGAAGATAACCTCACCTATAGCTCTACGAAGAATGAAAATACCTTTATCTAAGTTAGAAAGAAGAGGGCGCTGGATTTTTATTTAAAACAAGTGTAAAATAGTTATCGTTATTGATAAAAGCTATTCACGAAAAAGTTGGAGGTATTATGACTCAAGAATATATTAAGGTACGCGGGGCTCGCGTCCATAATTTGAAGAATATAAATGTCGATATTCCCAGAAACAAGCTGGTGGTTGTTACCGGACTTTCCGGTTCCGGAAAATCATCCCTGGCCTTCGATACTATTTATGCTGAAGGACAGAGACGTTATGTGGAATCTCTTTCTGCCTATGCCCGTCAATTCCTAGGCCAGATGGATAAACCTGATGTAGATTATATCGAGGGGCTTTCCCCTGCTATCTCTATCGACCAGAAGACCACTAACCGCAATCCACGGTCCACTGTAGGAACAGTGACTGAGATCTATGACTATCTAAGGCTTCTTTATGCTCGGATAGGGCATCCTCATTGTCCTAAATGCGGGAAGGAAATTAGTCAACAGACTGTGCAACAGATGGTCGATCAACTTTTTTGCTACCCCGAGAAGACTCGTATACAGATTCTGGCTCCGGTAATTAAAGGTAAAAAAGGTGAACATACCAGAATCTTGGATATGATTAGAAAAAATGGTTATGTCAGGGTGAGAGTGGATGGTGAGGTACGGGACCTTAGCGAAGAAATTAAGCTGGAAAAGAATAAAAAGCATTCCATCGAAGTTGTAGTTGACCGGATAGCTCTTAAGCCTGATAGTGCCCAGCGTCTTGCCGATTCTTTGGAAACTGCTCTAAAATTAGCTGAGGGAACAGTCTTAGTAGATATCATCGGTCAGGAAGAAGTGCTATTCAGCGAGAACTTTGCTTGCCCAGATTGTGGTATAGCCATTGATGAGTTATCCCCAAGGTTATTTTCCTTTAACAGCCCTTTCGGAGCTTGTCCCGCTTGTACCGGGTTAGGGGCTAATCTGGAAGCGGATATCGACCTGATTATTCCTGATCGTAGTAAGTCCATAAACGAGGGGGCAATAGTCCCTTGGGCGAAATCTAATGCAGCCTATTACCCGGCTCTTCTGCAAGGATTGGCTGAGAAATTTGGTTTCAGCCTGGATACTCCGGTAAAGGATTTGACTGTCGAGCAATGGGAAGCTTTAGTAAACGGTTCTGATCTACCGATTAAATTTAATTATTATAATGTTTTTGACGAATTGAAATATTGGAAAGCTCCTTTCGAAGGATTGATTCCGTACTTTAACCGCAGGCATAAAGAATCTACTTCGGATTATGTACGCACAGAAATTGAAAACTATATGACCGAGAAAACCTGTCCCGTATGTGAAGGACAAAGACTCAAGCCGGAGGTCCTGGCTGTCAAGGTAGGGAATATTTCTATCCATGAACTGACCAAGCTTACTGTGACAGAATCGCTGGACTTTCTTAGTCAGCTTACTCTGAGTGAAAAAGAACAAACTATTGCCCATCAGGTCTTAAAAGAAATCAGGGAGAGACTCGGTTTCTTAGTTAATGTAGGGCTTAACTATTTGACCTTAAACAGAGCCGCAGGTACCCTTTCCGGTGGAGAAGCTCAAAGAATCAGATTGGCTACCCAGATTGGTTCCAGTTTGACCGGCGTACTCTATGTTCTAGATGAGCCAAGCATCGGGTTACATCAGCGCGATAATGAAAGGTTACTTAATACTCTAAAAAATTTGCGTGATCTTGGTAATACGCTGATTATTGTCGAGCATGATGAGGATACTATGTTGGCGGCGGATCATATCATAGATATTGGACCGGGAGCAGGTGCCCACGGAGGGAAGATCGTTGCTCAAGGTACCATGGAGGATATCAAAACTTGTGAGGAATCAATTACGGGACAGTATCAAAGAGGCCAAAGAAAAATAGCTGTACCTTCAGAACGCCATAAACCTAACGGGAATTGGCTGGAGGTCAGAGGTGCCGCTGAAAATAATCTTAAAGACCTGCAAGTAAAAATCCCTTTAGGAGTATTCACCTGTGTGACTGGGGTTTCCGGTTCTGGTAAAAGTACTTTAGTTAATGAAGTACTGTATAAAGGACTGCAATCTGAGCTGAGAATCAGCAGCAAGGTCAGGCCGGGCATTTACGAAGAAATCAAAGGCTTGGAGCATATCGATAAGGTGATAGATATCGACCAATCGCCAATAGGCAGGACCCCAAGGTCTAATCCGGCTACCTATACCGGGGTTTTTGATTTCATTCGGAACTTATACTCTCAAACACCTGAATCTAAAGTAAGGGGCTATAAGCCAGGTAGATTTAGTTTCAATGTCAAGGGTGGTCGTTGAAACTAAATCTACC
>CALBJS010000138.1 GCA_937892995.1 uncultured Peptococcaceae bacterium
GACGAAGTCTTAATGGAAAAGCTGTGAAAATAACAGCATCTCCCTCCTTGACTCTTCCAGAAATCATAAAGGTTGCAAGAACAATAAAAGGTCTAAATATGGTGGGGATTGTAGACTCGCACTCCCTAGGTGTTCGTCAAGACTATAAAGAATTACTTGCTAATGGAGTGTTACACTCCTTAGAAGGAGGGGGATATAGATCAGGTAACTTAGCGATAATTCCTGGAATGGAGACTGAATTAAAGGTTGGCGAAGGACATGCACATTTTTTAGCATTTTTCTCTTCAATCAACCATTTGGAGGAATTTTGTAAAACAATCCAACAATCTGTTCGTAATTGGCAACTAAGCTCGCAGAAGGCCCATCTTGAAGCTAGGGATTGGGTACTAGGTGTTGAAGAAGTAGGGGGAATATGGTTTCCCGCCCATGCTTTTACTCCTCACAAGGGCATCTATGGTTCTTGTTGCGAAAGAATACAGGGTGTTCTGCCAATGCTTCCTAAGGCTCTTGAAATGGGATTGAGTGCAGATAGGAGTATGGCAAGGTGTTTAAGTGAAGTTGATAATATGGTACTCCTGAGTAATTCTGATGCTCATTCCTTAGCTAATATTGCAAGAGAATATAATTGTTTAGAACTTGAAGATAATTCTTTTGACGGGTTAAGCAATTTAATTAAAAATAAAAGGGGCAAAATTATTCAAAATTACGGAATGCATCCCAAAATGGGTAAGTATCATCGATCATATTGTACGTATTGTTCTAGAATAATTGATACCGAGCCACCTGTGCTTAGATGCCCCTATTGTGCTTCACAAAAAATTGTTCTTGGTGTTCTCGATAGACTTACTTTTATTGCGGATCGGAAATTTTCCTTATACGAGGAAGATCATAGTTACGTTTACCGTGTTCCCTTGGGACTCTTGCCGGGTATAGGGCCAAAAAAATATGCCCAATTGCTCGGAAAATTCGGAACTGAACTGGCAGTCTATCATGATGCAAATATTGAAGATCTCATCTCCTTAATAGGGGAAAAAATCGCAACAATTGTGATTCGTGCCCGAGAGGGAGGTCTGGAATTTAGTGCTGGAGGCGGAGGATATTTTGGTAAAGTTATAGACATAGTTTACTAATCCTGGAATATTATTTCTCTGAGGGGACAAGTCTCAGGGAGGTATTTCTATATGAGAAAGATGTTATATTATCACATAAAGCAATACTGGGTAATTTATCTGACTCTTAGTTGTGTATTCCTTGCTGGGGGGATATTTGGAGCTGTTGGCGTAGGGGCTTTAGCCCCGGAAAAGTCGGAAGACCTTTCCAAGTTCTTAAATAAACTTCTTAATGACCAACCTAATATGATAAATACCGCTTTTTTACAACAGATGGCTAAGGATAACTTTATAATTATGGCAGGGATTTGGGCATTGGGCTTAACTGTGATTGGTACACCGCTCGTATATCTTATTGTCTTTACTCGGGGATTTGTTCTGGGTTTTACTATGGCCTTTATTCTTCAACTAAAAAAGCTAGTAGGTTTAGGACTCGTAGTTATGACAATATTATTTCCCTCAATCTTAATGATTCCCTGTCTTCTTCTAGGAGCCGGATTAGCCACCATTTTTTCTTTTTTTCTCCTCCAAGGGAAAACGAATGGTGATGTTCTGAAAAAAGATTTTTTTTATTATTGTGCTGCTTCATTACTTATTTCGCTCGGTGCAGTAGCCGCCGGTGTACTTCAAGGTTATTTCTCTATTGTTGGTAATCGTTTTTTCGATTTCTAAATATAAAAACAATAAATTCTGATTAGCATTGGATATAATTAGATTTTTAAAGAAAACTAATGAATAAACAAAGGGGAACAACTTCCTTGTATAGAAATAATTTAAACAAGGAGGATGATATGGACAAAGTAATTAATAATAAGAATGATTTATTAGAGGATTATTTATACCATTTACGTGCTGAGAAAGGACTCGCAGTTAATACCTGTGGTAATTACAGAAGAGATTTATATAAATTTGAGGCCTTTTTGCAATTTAAGTCTGAGAATATCTTAGGCTGTAGTACTGCAGATATTTTAGCGTTTATATTAGACGAGAAAAAAAAAGGCAAATCTGCAAGAACTTTAGCACGTTATATTGCTGCTCTACGAGGTTTATATGGCTATCTTCTTCAAGAGGATAAAATTACTGTTGATCCAACAGTTTTTGTTAGCACTCCAAAATTGGAAGAGAAGCTTCCTAATGTTATTTCTGAAAATAAACTGAACGAGGTTATTTCTAAAGAATGTAATCATCAACAGGTCCTTATCCAAAGGGATAAAGCCATTATAGAAGTACTATATGGTAGCGGTCTGAGGGTTTCCGAACTAATAAGACTTAGTTTAAACGATATTTCCTTTAATTTAGGGTTTATTCGTTGTAGGGGAAAAGGAAATAAAGAAAGGATAGTACCGCTTGGAGAGCCTGGGGTAAAAGTAATTGAAGAATATGTTTCATTTTCCAGACAAATTCTTTTTGCCCGTAATTTAAAACCAACTAGCCTCGATCGGGCTGTTTTGTTTCTAAATTCCAAGGGTAGGCCTCTTTCTCGACAGGGAATTTGGCTAATTCTTAAAAAATGGGCTAAGAAAAATAACTTTGATATCAATGTATATCCTCACATCCTAAGACATAGTTTTGCTACTCATCTGCTTGATAATGGAGCAGATCTTCGTTCGGTTCAAGAAATGCTTGGTCATGCAGATATATCTACTACTCAAATCTATACTCATCTTTCAAGAAAACGTATTTTAGAAGTATTCCGTAAAGCTCATCCAAGAGCAAGGCAAGGAGGGGACAAAGATGGCGAAAAGGGCTATTCTACTAGTGATGGATAGTGTAGGAATTGGTGAGATGCCAGATTCATGGGAATATAGTGATCAAGGAAGTAATACTCTGGTCAATATTGCGAAAGCGGTAAAGGGGTTAAGAATCCCTAATCTAGTGCGTTTAGGGATAGGGAACATAATAGACATTCCTAATACTCCCCCTAATTTCAATCCTGTTGCCAATTACGGAAAAATGGCTCAAATGTCTAAAGGAAAGGATACAACTACTGGTCATTGGGAATTAGCGGGAATTATCATGAATAAAGCTTTTCCGACTTTCCCCTCAGGATTCCCACAAGAATTTATCCGTAGTTTTGAAAGAAGAATCGGTCGGGAAATAATTGGTAATGAAGTTGCTTCCGGAACAGAAATTATTCAACGCCTGGGACCAGAACATGTCAGGACTGGAAAGCCGATAGTCTATACTTCTGCTGACTCGGTTTTTCAAATCGCTGCCCACGAAGAAGTAGTTCCTCTAGAAGATCTTCTGAATATTTGTAAGATAGCAAGAGAAATGCTTGTTGGCAATCTGAGAGTGTCTCGAGTAATCGCTCGACCTTTTTTAGGACAAGCAGGAGATTATCAAAGAACTGCTAATAGGCATGATTTTTCGATTGAACCGACAGAAAAGACTTTGCTGGATTATGTAATTAAAAAAAATCAAGTAGTCTTAGCTGTAGGAAAGATTAATGATATTTTTGCAGGTAGAGGGATTAGCGAATATTCTTCAACTAAAGGAAATATGGATGGCATTGCTAAAACTCTAGAATACCTTCATAGAGATGATCCAGGTTTGATAATTACTAACTTAGTGGATTTTGATATGATTTATGGTCACAGAAATAATGTCCAAGGCTACGCTCAAGCTTTGGAGGAATTCGATGCTAGGCTTCCTGAAATTTTAGCAACTTTAAAGAGTGAAGATATGTTGATCATTACTGCAGATCACGGTTGTGATCCCACGACGGTAAGTACTGACCATTCTCGCGAATATGTCCCTCTACTTGTGTATGGTCATCAATTAAAGTGTGGGATGGATCTGGGAATCAGAAAAACTTTTGCAGATGTGGGTGCTACGATTGCTGACTATCTAGGCTTGGACCCTTTGCGACACGGAAAAAGCTTTTATAAAGACATAAAGGGGGATTGAAGTAGTTGATTACGGAAAAAAAGATGACTACAAAAATCAATGATGCTAGAGAATATATATCGAAGAAGATTCCGGAAATACCGGAATTAGGGATTGTTCTTGGTTCGGGGCTGGGAAATCTTGCGGAGCTAGTCCAGAACCAAATTGTAATTCCGTATAAGGAAATTCCCAATTTTCCTCTTTCAACAGTACAAGGACATCCTGGAAGACTTGTTTTTGGGTTACTATCTGGCAAACAGGTTATGGTTCTTCAAGGACGCTTTCATTTTTACGAAGGCTATGAAATGCATGAAGTTACTTTTCCTGTTAGGCTTATGAAAAATATGGGTATTAAAGGGCTTGTGGTTACGAATGCAGCTGGAGGGATTAACGTGAATTATGAGCCGGGTGATATTGTTATTATCAATGATCATATTAATTTGATGGGATGTAATCCTTTAAGGGGGGCTAACTACTCTGATCAAGGAGCAAGGTTTCCCGATCTAAGTGAAGCTTATAATTCTGAATGGAGAAAAAAAGCCTTAGGGATAATGGGGGAACTTGGGTTAAAGGTGCTGCAAGGTGTCTATGTTGGCGTAAGCGGTCCGAGTTACGAGACTCCTGCCGAAATTAGATATTTGAGAACTATTGGGGCAGATTTGGTGGGCATGTCTACAGTCCCGGAAGTTATTGTTGCTAATCACGGGAGGATGAAAGTCCTAGGAATTTCCTGCGTAACAAATATGGCTGCTGGAATATTGGCTCAAAAGCTTGAACATGCTGAAGTTATTGCTATAACTTCAAGAATAGAAAAAGTGTTTGTTAGTTTTGTAAAAAAGCTTATTGAGGTGTTGGATTAAGAACTTATATAGTGTTGAAAGGCTGGGATGGATTAACGAGATGAGAATGGTCGAAATTATTGAAAAAAAAAGAAATGGCTTAGCCCTATCTAGAGATGAGATAAGATTTGTCATCAAGGGTTATGTAAAAGGGATCATCCCGGATTACCAGATCTCCGCTTTAGCGATGGCTATTTACTTTAGGGGAATGAAGACAGAGGAGACTTCCGAATTAACGATGGCGATGGTTGAAAGCGGAGAACAGGTAGATTTGTCCCTCCTAGGGGGGGCCTCGGTAGACAAGCATAGTTCCGGGGGGGTAGGAGATAAGACCACTTTGATCGTAGCACCACTAGTTGCAGCCTGTGGTCTTCCTGTAGCTAAAATGTCAGGGCGAGGTCTTGGACATACTGGTGGTACTATAGATAAGCTGTCAGCAATACCAGGTTTCCGGGCAGAAATGAGTCAAACTAGTTTCCTAAAGCAAGTTCAAAAAATAGGGATATCAATAATTTCTCAGACAGGTGACTTAGTTCCAGCAGATAAGAAATTATATGCTTTACGTGACGTTACGGCAACCGTTGATTCGATTCCATTAATTGCTTCTTCAATTATGAGTAAAAAAATAGCGTCTGGTGCGAAAGGTATAGTTTTAGATGTAAAATATGGCTCCGGTGCTTTTATGTCTTCAGTAAAAGAAGCAGAAGAACTTGCCCAAAACATGGTGGCGATCGGGAAAAACCTTGGTCGAGATACAGTTGCTGTACTTAGTAATATGGAACAACCTCTAGGCAATGCGGTCGGGAATAGTATAGAGGTGCTTGAGGCCATAGATTCTCTTCAAGGCCGTGGGCCTTCGGATCTCATGGAAGTATCTTTAGAATTAGCAAGCTGGATGCTTCTTCTCGGGAAAAAGGCTAATTCGCTTCAAGAAGCTAGATTAATGTTAGAAGAAGTGCTT
Source organism: uncultured Peptococcaceae bacterium (assembly GCA_937892995.1). GTDB lineage: Bacteria > Bacillota > Desulfitobacteriia > Desulfitobacteriales > Syntrophobotulaceae > CALBJS01. Next base: position 5,799 of record CALBJS010000138.1, read on the forward strand.
GATAATAGAAAGGCCTGGGATAAATTTTTAGAGTTTATAGCTGCACAAGGTGGAGATACCGATATGGTAAGTAGGAAAAAGCTTTTATTAGCCCCGCTTAATGTAGAATTTAAAGCAACTCAAACTGGATATATTGAGAGCATAGATGCTCGAAAAATAGGAATTAGTGCCATGATTTTGGGGGCGGGAAGAGAGACAAAAGATAGTAAAATTGATTTTGGAGCAGGGATTCTCCTCCTCAAGAAACGTGGTGATTTAATAATCAAAGATGAACCTATTCTTTGCTTCTATACATCTTCTGCAGATAGAATCCAACCAACTTTTGAATTATTAACTAAGGCGATAAAGTTCAGTGATAATCCACCATCAGTTTTGCCTATGGTTACTAAAGTAATATTTTGAAAGCTAGGAATTGGAACAATAACTTTATATAATTAATATTAAATCTAGGGGAATGAATATTTGCTTTTTAGGAATCTAAAACAGGTTCCTTTTTTTTGCCAAGGTTAAATTAAAATTAAGGGCTTCATAAACATATAAAGATGGTAAAAAAACAAGATGATAGGGGCTGGGATTCATGAAAGGAACAACAAGAAAAGTATTTAAAATGGCAGGGGGGCTTGATACAAGCATGGTCTATGCCGTATACACAAATGCTGATCGTCTACTAAAACATAGGCACGCTTGGAAAGTATGGCATACTCTTAAGGATTTTGGCTGCAGAGTATACGTAGTAGCTCCTGATATGATTATTTTTGAAGGAAGTAAAATCTATTCTGATTTGATTAGTTTAAAAGGTAAGGTAGACGTTATCATACCTTGCCTCAGGTTGGAGTATTTGGGTGACCTTGTAAAGAACACTGCAATGATAGGTGCAAAATTTATTTGGTTTCAAGAAAATAATTGGTCTCCAGAATTAGATGCCCAATGTAGTGAGAAAGACATAGATGTTATTAGAGGGTGTGTTTTAAAACATAAAATATATAAAAAACCATTTGCAATCTTTAATCCATGTTTTTGGCATGGTTGGAAGGAAAAAAAAGTTCCAAACAAGTATCAAAAGTAATTATTTTCGTCCAAATAAAAGTTCAAATATCTAATGTAAATATCTAATGATAGGAAAATATTCAAAATAAAACTTTTTTTAGAGGGCATACTAAAAATAACTAATAATAACTTCTGGGAGGTATATAGTATGCCAAAATATCCGTTACGGTTATTAGTCGTAATTTTTGTCGGCATATGTTTCTTAATTTGTAATGTATTGCCTGTTAAGGCCGCAAATATCGAAACATCAGCAGAAAGTGCTATTCTCATGGAGGCTACAACGGGTAAGGTCCTGTATGAGAAAGAATCTTGTAAAGAGCTTCCGCCTGCTAGCGTTACTAAGTTAATGACTATGATAGTTGCGGCTGAAGCTATAGAAATGGGAAGAGCAAAACTATCGGACACAGTCATCGCTAGTGAAAAAGCCTGTTCATTAGGGGGATCACAGATTTATTTGGAACCTGGTGAAAAGTTCTCCTTAGAAGAAATGCTTATTGCCATTGCAGTTGGTTCTGCTAATGATGCTTGTGTTGCGGTAGCAGAACATATTTATGGGACACATGAAGAATTTGTTGATATTATGAATCATAAAGCGAAAGCTCTGGGTTTGAAGAATACAAACTTTGTAAATTCCTATGGCCTTCCTGCGAAGGGTCATTATTCTAGTGCCTACGATCAGGCTTTATTGGCAAGGGAAGCACTAAAATATCCACTGATCACTAAATTTACAGCTATTAAGGAATATGATCTTCGAAATGGAGAATTTAAGCTTTGGAACACTAATAAGTTGTTATGGTGGTATGAAGGAACAGATGGTTTTAAGACCGGGTGGACTCAAGAAGCTAAATACTGCCTAGTTTCTACAGTCGAAAGAGAAGGTTTAAGACTAATTTGTGTAGTTATGGCTGTACCGGAGGTAAGAGGTCATTTCCAGGAATCCATGAAAATCTATAATTATGGTTTTGCAAAATATATTTATAAAGAATTTGCTCCTGTGGGATCTAAGCAGGGGGAAGTCTTAATTCATAAAGGACAGCAACCCACTGTGGATCTAGTAGCGGAAGATGCTATAGGATTGTGTGTGGAAAAGGGAAGAGACAAAGATTGTTGGATCGAAACAATAGTGGACAAGGGTATTAATGCACCGGTTGCTAAAGGTCAAAAACTCGGAGAGATAGTCATATATTGTGAACAAGAGGAACAGGGGCGAATAAATTTGCTTGCTAAAGAAGATGTAGAAAAGGCAAGGTTTATTGAAATAATTAAAAGAACAATCCAAGAGGCTTATGAAATGGCTCCATCGTCAAATTAACAGGAATTTATTCATCAAAACTACCTTCATCAAGTATTTGCCTAAGATGATGTAAAGCTGCACGTTCTATTCTCGATATTTGAACTTGAGAGAGATTCATTGATTTTGCAATCTCACTTTGGGTTTTATCCTCGAAGAATCTTAGCATAAGGACATGTTTTTCCCTATCTAGTAGCTTATCTAATACTTCCTTTAAGGCTATCTTTTCGAACCACCCCGGATTAGGATCTTTTTCTAAGGGTAATTGATCCAGAACATAAATCGGATCGGAATCGTCTTGATAAAGAGTATCATGGATAGATGTAGGAGTTTGGACTGCCTCCAAAGCAATGATGACATCCTCACTTGCCACCCCAATATCAGTTGCAACCTCCTTTATTGTAGGATCCCTTTTGAACTCAAGGGAAAGTTTCTCTCGTGAACGATTGATTTTATAGACCATCTCTTTGTACGAGCGAGGAACCTTTATTGGGTGATCATCCCGCAAAAATCTTCTTATTTCACCGATTATCATAGGGACAGCATATGTTGAAAATTTTACACCATAAGAAAAATCAAATTTGTCGATAGCCTTAATTAAACCTATTGTACCTATCTGAAAAAGGTCTTCCAATTCGTAGCCTCTGTGAGCGAAACGTTGAATTAAATTAAAAATAAGTTTCAAATTACAATTGATCAAGTATTCCCGAGCATCAGCATCACCATTTTGGGCTTCACGTAGAAGTTCCATAATTTCCTGTTCTGAAAGTAGAGGAAATCGGGGTAGGTTCATATCCGAAAGTCGCTGAATCATTATTATACCTCCCCCTTAATGAGAGGAAGGAGGCTGGGTATTAATGTGTTTGACCATGATTACCTTAGTTCCATGATCTATTTCTGACTCGACATTGAGTTTATCCATAAATGATTGCATGAAAATAAACCCAAGTCCCATTCTTTCGGGATCAGTAGAAAATGAGGCCTGCATAGCTTGTTTTATATTGGGGATCCCACGACCCTTGTCAATTACCTGGATTGTAATCTTATCAGTTGTAGCATCTATTTTCAAAGTAACAAATTTATCCGGGTTGTTGTTATAACCATGGATTATGGCGTTTGAGACCGCCTCCGATACCGAAACCTTTAACTCTTCCAATTCATTGAGAGGGAGATTTAATTGTGCCCCTAGGGCTGAGGTCAACATTCTAGCTATAGTCACATTTTCGGGCAAGCTAGAAAACGTAAGGATAATTTTATTTACTTTCATCATGTTTCTCCTTTCGCTATGGGAAAATTTTATAAAACTTCTTTCTTTGGCAGGAATTCAATAATTTTTGGTAAACCTGATAGTTCCATAATTTTATAGAGATGGGGCGGGACATTAGAGATTTTGAGCTTACCTCCAAGTGGAAGCAATTTCTTATATCTACCGAGGATAACCCCCAGTCCTGAACTATCAATGAATTGTAGGTCTTCCATATGCAAGACAATAATCCGGATCCCTTTCTTATCTATCTCCATATCGATCAGACTCTTCAAATCATTAGCATTTTTCATATCAAGTTCACCTTCGATATATAAATGAAGGGTTTGACGTTCAATTCTCTTCCTCATATTGGCACGCTCCTCTTCCACAAGTAGTTAGAATCTATTTCGACGTCATCCAGATTTTTCCTCTGTGTTGAGTTTCTGATTTAAGGGCTTATTAACATGAATATAATAATACATTGCAGAAAATTAATAAAACGGTTGAATTTGATGCAGGTTATTTGGGAAATATACAATATAAAGAGGTGAGTTAAATGACTAAACCAAGTCTTCGTCCTCCAACTATTAATTTAACACAAGATGAATATCAAGAGATTTCCCAAAAAATTTCTCCTAAGCCGAAGGTAATTAAAAATGTGGTGATGGCTTTTTTAGTAGGAGGGTTAATCTGTGGCCTAGGCCAAATAATTATTAATTTTTATATGATTTATTTCGAATTATCAAAGATCTCCGCTCAGACTGCAGGTACAGCAACTTTAATTTTTATCGGGGCACTTTTAACCGGATTGGGAGTATATGATGATATCGTTAGGGTAGGAGGAGCAGGTGGTATAGTGCCTGTTACCGGGTTTTCAAACTCTATGGTATCTCCCGCTCTTGAATTTAAAAGGGAAGGATATGTTTTCGGGGTCGGTGGTAAACTCTTTACTATAGCAGGGCCAATACTCGTTTATGGAATTGCAAGTTCTATTATAGTTGGGATTATTTATACTATTTTAAGGTGATATAGATTTCTTAGAGAATGGAGAAGATAAAATTGAATTCTAGGAAAACAGGGAATCAAACTTTTGTGTTTTTAAATCCTCCTGTTATACTTTCAAAATTTAATGTGGTTGGACCCAAAGAAGGACAAGGGCCTTTAAGAGATAGTTTTGATGTTATTCTTCAAGATACTTACGATGGAGAAAAAACATGGGAAAGAACAGAAACAAAAATGATGGAAACTGCGATGAGAGGTGCGATTGATAAGGCAAATATTCCCTTAGATTCTGTAGATTTTATCTTAGCCGGGGATTTATTGAATCAGATTATCTCTTCCAACTTCGCGGCTAGGCAGATGGGGTTGCCTTTCATTGGTTTGTATGGCGCTTGTTCGACGATGGCCTTGTCCACAGCTTTAGGGGCTATGTTGATTGATGGAGAATTTGCTTCGAAAGTGCTTTGTAGTGCCTCCAGCCATCATGATACAGCTGAGAGACAGTATAGAGTTCCAACCGAGCAAGGTAACCAGAGAGCAATGTATGCTCAATGGACAGTGACAGGGGCTGGTACTCTCCTTTTAGCTAATACCGGTGAAGGACCGAAAGTTACTTCGGCTACTATTGGCAGGGTCATCGATTTTGGAGAGACCGATGCTAATAATATGGGAGTAGCTATGGCACCTGCAGTAGCCGATACAATTCTTAATCATTTAAGAGATTTAGACAGACAACCAGAATATTACGATTTGATAATTACAGGCGATCTTGGGATGATTGGTATGAAATTAGTGTTAGAGATACTTAAAAGAAGTAATATTCAGATTCCAAATAATTTTTCAGACTGTGGGGTGATGATCTACAGTTCTAATCAGGATACCCATGCAGGTGGTAGTGGCTGTGGGTGTTCAGCAGTTGTTTTAAGTGGTTATATTCTTAACAAAATGATAAATAGAGAATTGAATAAGTTATTATTTATCGGAAGTGGTAGTCTCCATAGTCCTGCATCATCGTTACAAGG
>CALBJS010000139.1 GCA_937892995.1 uncultured Peptococcaceae bacterium
ATTCAGTATAACAGAATGCTATATCAAGGTGTTACAACTTCAGTTTACCAGGTCATCCTTCGGTCCCTTTGTGGGAATATTTCGAGGTAAAACTCACAATGAAAAAGGGTTTATAGGTAAAACGTGGAAAACAGATGTAATATCAAATGGTAGGGGAATTGTCTTTCAACAAAAACACTTTATAATGTAAGCGTGTTAGAGATAGAGACTGGGGGACTAATAATGTTATATTCGATTGACAAGGGAGAGTATGTGAAGCAATTGCCTCATAAGAGCGACTATTTGAGGTGGAGATCGAACCTTTCTGATGAGGATTATGAAAAAATCCTTATCGAATTGCAGCAAAGGATTGATGGAGATGAGGTTCACACCGCTGGCTGGATCCCTGGGCACGATTGGACTGGCACTGTTTTTGAACCTTTGTATCACGCTTGTCGCAGGGACATTGAACAGGCTGCCAAGTTCTTTGGGTTAATACTTTTCAAATTGATGATGGAAAGAGACGATGATTGGAGTTTTGGGCGGTACCAAAAGGATGGTGTGGACATCCGAAGTCTCACATATTTTAGAATTCACCGCTAGGGATGGTGTCGTGCGGTGGAAGTAGGCCAATTTGCCTTCTTTCTAGCGGTAGTTAGCCGGAATGTTATTATGGGACTGTCGTCTCGTCTACAGGAGGGGTTAAGTGCCGAAAAAACAAGAACTTCTGAATGATAGCATGACGGCTCTGAAGAATTCCTTGAAAAGCCTAAATTCTCTCATCCCTTCAATTGTGGTGGTTGCTTTTGCTTTGGGTCTGGTAGTTAAGCTGGTTTTCATCTAGCGGCTATGATGTCAATTGCCGTCATTATTGTCCTCTTCACTGCTAGCCAGCAATCAGATACCACACTATAAATTCCCCAGCGGAGTAACGGTGACCAAATCCGTTTCCATGGCCTCTAGTCTGGATCAACTTATTCGTGATTTTTCCTCTGAAATGGGTGTAAGCCAACGGGTGATCTTTGAGGCAGCCCTCATCCAGTTTATGGAACAGTATGGGTACGCAAGACAAGTGAGAGGACTATTGGAGAGGTAGATGTAGAGGTTGGGGCTGAGGTCATCCTTAGCCCTTTGTTTTATAGGAAGTGAATAAACAATTAAGTTTGGGTTCCCTCTGTCTATTTTGCCAAAAACTAGGAGGATAAAGCAGGTCGAGGTTGAAATTCTTACAAAGGGTTAACGCATATGAAGTCAAGTCTATATGCAGCCAGGAGGGTACTCAAATGATAAAATCCGTAAATAGCTATCCTTTATCTCAGCTGTTCGATATCGATAGCAATGTCGTTTATCACGTACCTAAGTATCAACGTGAATATACCTGGACCAAAAGAGAATGGGAGAACATTTTTGACGACATACTGGACAATGATCCCGGATATTACCTTGGTTCAATCATTTGCATTAATCAATCCGGGGATGCGTTATCTATACAGGAATTGGAATTGGTCGATGGTCAGCAACGCTTAACTACCATTTCTCTGCTATTTGCTGCTACTTATCAAATGTTGAAAGAACATGAAACCGACTTGGATGAGGAGCAAAAAGTAGAGTTATTTAATCTGAAACGGAAATTGGTCCTTAAGAGTGACAATAATGTAATTCGGCTGAGACCTCAGGTTCAGAACAATAACGAACAAGATTTCCGAGCTGTGCTCTCTGATGTTGGGATTACTCATTTTGACACAACCTCACCTTATGCGGGTAACCGAAAGATATTTCGTGCTTTTCGGTATTTTTTACGTCGCTTAGAGTTCGAGGGAAACGCAAGCGGTAATGTCATTCAATTTGTAATAGAGTTCCTGAGTAGAGTAAATAAAGCCGTATTAGTCAAGATAGAAGTGGCAAATCACGCTGATGCCTATGTTTTATTTGAATCACTGAACAACCGGGGTGTGCCGCTGAGTGTCATTGATTTGATCAAGAATAAGCTGCTAGCCAAATTAGAATTAACAGATCCGGGAAACACCGATCGGCATTTTAAACAGTGGAGTACATTGCTTGACTATCTTGGGGACAATTACAGCATTCAAGAACGCTTTTTCCGCCATTATTACAATGCCTTTCGCAAAGAACTAAAGGATATATATCAAGTGCCTGTGGCAACACGATCCAACTTGATACACATTTACGAGAAGCTGTTAGATGCTGATCCCGTGAATTTTCTAGAGAACATTACTGAAGCTGGACGTCTTTATTCCATATTACTGTCTAGGACTAAAGAAGAAAGACTAAGTAAACTAGAAAGACCATTATTGGATCTTGAACGAATTCAAGGAACGCCAGCATATTTGCTCTTACTGTATTTCATGGTGAAGCGGGACCAGCTTCAGTTAGATGTTGATCATCTTCTGGAAATTATCCAATCATTGGTTCGGTTTTTTGTTCGCCGTAATCTTACCGACACACCTCCTACACGCGACTTAACCCGGTAATTGCGTCTTCCCTAACCGCATCTAAAACTAAAACTTT
>CALBJS010000140.1 GCA_937892995.1 uncultured Peptococcaceae bacterium
AGGCAAAAATAATATCTCAAAATGTACTTGTCAGAAGTTTTAAGAGAACTTATAATTAAAATTAAGCAGAACGTTTTTTATCAACTAAAGAAGGGAGTGATTCCTAAAATAGGGTGATGGAACGTGTTTTGCCGATAGGTTTTGGACTAGGGCTGAGAGGACATATATTTTTTTAAAAGGACTTGTCAGACAGCAAGACAGGTATGTTAAAAAAATTAACTTTAGAATTTTTAGTAAGGAGAGGTGAAAAAAAGATAGTGAATAAAAGAACAATTTGTATTGTCGGAAATGGCTGTGCAGCAATGGAATGCATAAAATCTTTGCGAGGTAAGGGCTATGTAGGAGCAATACATCTTTTTTCTGATAGTATCTGGCCTTCTTACAATCCAATGTTAACAACTTACTACGCTGCGGGCAAAATGGATTTTGAAACCTTCTTCCCTTATGGTTGGGATATTTATAAGCAACACAAGGTTCATTTACATTTGGGTTCCCCGGTTATTGAGGTCGATGCTCTAAACCGGACTGTTAAAAATGAGGCAGGAATTAAAATCCACTATGACCATTGTTTAATTGCCTCGGGGGCCAAACCAATGCTGCCATCTATCCCCGGGATTAAGAGTAAAAAAGTGTATACCATGAGAACAATTGAAGATTCTATTGCTCTCCGCCAAGCCTTGCAGGGTTGCCCCAGAAAAGCATTAGTTATTGGAGCCTCGATGGTGGGAGTGAAAGTAGTTGAAGCTTTCCACAAAATTGGGGTGGAGGTTTGTTTAGCGGATTTGGCGGAAAGTATCTTTCCCTTGGCTGCCCATCCCGCTTGTGCCCAGGTTATTCAGGGACGATTGGAGCAAAAGGGTATAAAATTACGTTTTGGAGCAGGTATTGAAAGAATAGAGGAAAGTGCCGCCGGTCTTCAAGTTTATTTTTGTGGGAACAAGGAACCGGAGGAAGCAGACTTGTTGGTTATGTGCATAGGGACTAAGGCCAATATCGACTTCCTGGATAAGGACCAGGTAGCAATGGACCGGGGTATTCTTGTCGACGCCCATCAGAGAACTAATATTTCCACTCTTTATGCCGCCGGGGATGTTGCTCAGGGATGCAATCTTTTGACAGGAGAGAAACAGATTATAGGTTTATGGGCCAATGCACGTTATCAGGGACGAACCGCCGGTTTAAATATGCTAGGAATAGGAGATGAATACCAAGGGAGTATACCTCAGAATATTACCCATTTCCTGGACATGGTTTTCGTCGGTATCGGAGATATGTGGCATGGAAACAGGGAAGAAAAGCAATTTGACGGCCATACATATCTGCACTTTGTCTGGAATAATGAACAGCTCATAGGGGTGAACCTTCTCGACGACTTTACTGAAGCAGGGGTCTTTAAACAGGCTCTCTTAAAAGGTTTGCTTAATCCGGCAAAACCTATCGATCTGGCGGCCCTGAATAATCTTGCTATCCTTTTAGCGGAATTCAAGACCAGGTAATAGAGTCTTAGTTAATAGGAAAACTTATGTTCATTTTTTAAAATATAAAATGGGGGTTGAAAAGATGAAGGATGTTGAAAAACTGCTACGGGGAAAAATACCCTGTCCGGAAACGGGAATCGAGGTGCGTAAGTCCATATGTACTATTTGTGATCCGCTAACGCAGTGTGGTCTGGATCTCTACGTTAAAGACGGGAAGATTATCAAAGTGGAAGGCAGCAAAGAAAATCCTTATAGTAATGGGACTTTGTGTTCTAAGGGTGCTGCGACCAGGCAGTATGTGTATCATACCGATCGCCTTAAAACGCCGCTGAAAAGAGTTGGTCCGAGGGGTTCCGGGAATTATGAAGCAATTTCTTGGGATGAAGCTCTAAATACCATAGCTGAAAAATTCAAGCAGATTAAACAAGATCACGGTCCGGAGTCGGTTGCCTTTTTTTCGGGATACAGTAAGTGGTTTCGGCCGTTTTTACACAGATTAGCTCATGCCTTTGGTTCACCGAATTATTTAACTGAATCCAGTACCTGCTATCAGGCTATGGGCATGGCCCAAAAATTGGTTTTCGGTCTTCCTGGAGGTCCGGATATTAAAAATGCCAAATGTCTTTTAATCTGGAGTGCTAATCCTTTTCATTCCAATACCGGTAACGTTCTGCCTATTCTAAAGGCTAAGGAGAAAGGGTTAAAAATTATCTGTGTAGATCCTCGGCACACACCTACTGCAGCCCAAGCCGACATTCACCTGCAGCTGAAACCGGGAACTGACGGTGCTTTAGCTTTAGCGATGGCCAATGTAATTATTAATGAAGAGCTCTACGATTTTGATTTTGTGAATAATTATACTTATGGGTTCAAAGAATATAAGGAATATGTTCAAGAATTCACGCCCGAAAAGGCGGAAGAGATCACTGGGGTAGCGGCTCGGAAAATACGGGATGCAGCGAGGCTGTATGCCGGCACAAAACCCGGCTGCATAATGCCTAGTGCTTCCCCTGTCGTTCACCATACCAATGGTGTTCAAAATTACCGAGCGGTATTTTCTCTAGCAGGTCTTACCGGAAATTATGATGTTTACGGGGGTAATCTGGTTCAGCCAATGAGTTTCTTGTATATCACCGGCGGCTTTTTAACCAGGGCGGATGAATTTGTTCATCCCAAGACTTGGGATGAATTGCCCCCCAGAGTAGGTGAAGATAGATTCCCGGTCTGGCGTGAGTTAGTAGATGAAGCTCAATCTATTCATCTCCCTTTCCAGATTCAGTCAGGTAAGCCGTATCCTATCAAAGCCCTAATAGGCTTTGGCCTTAACTACAGAATGTGGCCCGATTCTAATTTTATGAGAGAAAGCTTAGAGAAACTGGACTTTTTCGTGAATGTAGACTTGTTTAGAACTGATAGTTGTCAATATGCCGATATTATTTTACCGGCGTGTAGTTCTGTGGAGCGGAGCGAACTTAGGTGTTATGCTCAACGCTACGTTATTTACACCCAACCGGTGATTGAACCTCTTGGAGAGTCTCGTGATGACGCTAGTATTATCACTGATCTGGCGGAACGGCTTGGCCTGGATGATCCCTTATTCCGGCAGGGGTATGAAGCTTGTCTGGATTGGATCTTAGAACCTAGCGGACTAAAAATAGAAGAACTAAAAAAACATCCAGGAGGAATGCCCCTACCTCAACCGTTAAAAATCGCAGAAAAAAAATATAGCCAAAAAGGATTTGCCACTCCTTCGGGTAAATTGGAATTTGTCTCGACTCGCCTGCAAAAATACAAGGAGACCTTCGGTTATGAAGCTTTGCCGGCCTACAACCATCCTAAACATAGTGCAGCTGAGACTCCCGAACTTGCTGAGGAATATCCATTTATTTTGAATACCGGTTCCAGGCTGCCGATGTATGTGCATACCAGAACCTTCCGTTTGCCTTGGACAAGAAGTCTTCGTCCCCAGGCAGCTGCAGATATTTATCCCAGTGATGCAGAAAAGCTAGGTATAAAGCAGAATGATGACCTAAAAATAGTGACACCTAAAGGCTCAATTAGAGTGAAAGCCAATTTAACCAAAATTGGGCAACCCGGGGTCATCTATATGTACCATGGGTATAGCGAAGCAGATGTCAATGGATTATTAGAAGCAGATTATTATGATCCCATCTCTGGATTCCCGGGATTCAAATCTTTCCTATGTAAAATAGAAAAAGCTTAGAAGTTAAAAAGGAAATTCAAATTAGCGAAAGGGATGGTGTAATAATGGAAAAGACCATTTATATCGATCTAAACCGTTGTTCAGGGTGTGGAGCATGTGTTGTAGCTTGCCTAGATCAAAATGATATCGAAGTCGGAGAAAAATCTGAAGCTTTTAGAAGGATTCGGAGGGTAGAAAGTGGAGAATACCCGGAGGTAAGCCTTACCTATATATCGATGGCCTGTATGCATTGTGAGGATTCTCCCTGTTCTATAGGCTGTCCTACAGGAGCTATAGCTAAGGATAGTATGACCGGGGCAATAGTGGTCAAAAGCAATATCTGTATAGGATGCCACAGTTGTTCTCTGGCCTGTCCCTTTGGGGTACCTCGCTTTGGTGATGACGATAAAATGCGAAAATGCAATCTTTGTACAGAACGCGTTGCCTACGGACTAGAACCGGCTTGCGTTCGGGTCTGTCCAGCCCAGGCTTTAAGATTCGGATCAATTAATGCCCTTCAAAATGATAAAGAACAACAAGCTGTGGAAAGAATAGTCAGTTCGATCAGCAGATAAAGTTGAAAGAAAGAAAATAAAAAACGAAAAAAATAAAAAAACAGGGGCTGTCTCCTCCTAAGAAATTACCTTTCTTTTAAGGGACAGCCCTCTTTTCATAATGAATTCTAATCAGTGGATAATGCATTGGACTAAAATGTTCCTATTATATTATATCTTAAAGAACAAGTATTCCTCATAAGTTATCTTCTCTTCATAGAGTTTGGTAGCAAGATCTTTACCAATATAACGTAAATGCCAGGGCTCATAGGAATATTCCGTTATATGTTCTTTCCCTTTAGGATAGCGGATAACATAACCAAAATTGTGAGCATTATCTTTAAGCCAAGCGTATTCTTTAGTATCGCCAAAGTTTTCAACCAGGCCGAAATTAACACTTTGAGAAGAAATGTCCATAGCGAGGCCGGTTTGATGTTCACTTTCTCCTGGTCGGGCACTAATCAGATTGGCCTTTTCTTCACTCCCGTCTCTTTGGGTGAAATAAGCGAATAAAGATTTTTGGGTCTGATAAGAACGATAGCCGGAAACCCCATAGAGGATGATATTTTCCTTTTTAGCGACAGCAAATAATTCGGCAAGCTTTTCTGCTGCTTCTTGGCGCATAAGTCTTTTTTCTACTTTCTCTTTAAAAGTGAAAGGAATATTTACTTCTACTAAATCAGGTGGAACATAATCTGAGGGAAGTTCATTCTGTTTATTCACCAGGACAGCAACACTGGCGATATCGCGATAACTGATAGTATCTTTTGTGGCTTCCCCAATCTTAAGCATGAAGGTATCTGAGTTTTCAGTCTCTGGAGGAGGTAGCGGATTGGTACTTGAATCTTGGTCTTCTTGGGGGCCGGTTTGCTTGTCCTGTGGAATATTAGCATCAACTGGGGGGGTTATCCGGCTACAGCCGATTGTGATAAAGAGGGTAATCGTTACAATTATTACTATAAACTTTTTGAACATTTTCGCTCCTGTTTTCTTAATTAACTAGTATACTTAATTAACTACTATATAAGACGTTGTTTTCGACAGGAATCTTATCTGAAATATTAATTATCTTAAAAGTTTTTTTGTTAAGGTAGTTGCTAAGGTAGTTTTTATTAATTTCTGGAGCTAGGAGACAAGTATTTGCCCTACTTTGTAAACGTCCCCGGCTCCGAGAGTGATTACTAAGTCATTTTCGTTCAGTGTTTGTTCCAGATAAGAACTAATCTCCTCCAGAGTAGGGAAATATCTAGTGGTTATCCCTCTTTCCTGGATTAATTCGGCAAGCTCGGATGAAGAAGTGGAATTAATTCCAGCTTTTTTTTCGCGAGCGGAAGAGAAAATATCGGCCAGAACTACTTCATCTGCTTCCTGGAAAGCCTGAGAAAATTCATAGAAGAGTTTTTCAGTTCGACTGAAAGTATGAGGTTGGAACACTGCTCGAATTCTTCTCCCAGGATAAGAACGTCTAGCCCCATCAAGAGTGGTTTGAATCTCTGTAGGATGATGAGCATAATCATCCACGATTACTGCTCCCCGGCGTGTCCCTAGACGTTCAAATCTCCTTTTTGTTCCGTTAAATCCTTTTAGGGCTTGAAGTATTCTATTAGAAGGTACTCCCAGTTTGCTAGTGAGAGCTATTGCAGCAAGAGCGTCCAAAATATTATGATTGCCTGATACAGCAAGCTGGAGGCGGCCGATATTCTGACCCTGGACATTAACATCAAAGCTGGTTCCCTTATCGTTATAAACAATATTTTCAGCTTTAACATCAGCATCTGCGGATAAACCATATGTCGTGATAACGGCTTTCGTTTTAATTAGAGTTCTATTGGGATCTTCATGCCAAATCACTAGATTGCCCTGTTCGGGCAGTTTGGAGGCAAGTTCACTGAAAGCAGCAAGTACATCACTTAAATCTTTAAAATAGTCCGGGTGATCGAGTTCCATATTAGTAATGATTAAGTGCTCAGGCGAATAATTCAGGAAATGTCTTCGGTATTCACAGGATTCAGCCAGGAAAAGATCACCTTGTCCAGCGTGAGCATTCCCGCC
>CALBJS010000141.1 GCA_937892995.1 uncultured Peptococcaceae bacterium
AGCTGAATATAGGCCCAAACATCCATGACCTTTACTCAAGATAAACCTGTCTCTGTCAGACCAACATGGATCTTCCGGATTATAATTCATCGCACTGCTATATAGAACTGCCATTATATCAGCTATGGATAAAGCAGGCCCGAGATGCCCTGTTCCCGATCTTGTGCTCATCCATATGCTGTCTTTTCTAATCTGTTCTGCCATCTTCTCCGCATTTTTTAATGAGGCTATTTTCATAAATCCAACCCTCCCTCTGTAATATTGATTCATCTTAAAACACCTGACTAATTTATAGATTATCGCAAGTCAGGGGATTATGATGCATTGATTCCCACATCGTTAAAAATTGTTTCCACATAGTCTTCCAGCCTTATTACAGCATTGGAAAATTGAGTATATGTGGTATAAGTCGGCTCTAAGGTTTCAAAATCCTCCGGTATTATGGTATCTTCACCGTATCCTTCCGCAAAATAAGGAATTCGAAGAAGTTTAGCCATTACATTTTCAGGAATTGGCTCATCAATTTTATTTTCAATAGGCCTGTCGATATAGTGATACATAAAGGATTGAATAAGCTTGGGATTCATTGTAATAACCAGATTTCCGCCGGCAAGTTTTTCTAGATGCCATATTTCCTGTCTCCCATTAACAACGGGACTTACCCTGCTGGATGCGATGAGCAGCTTGCTGGGATATTTTCTTTCAACGAGGACCTTGCAGGCTTTCTTTGCAATCGCCAGGCCAGCCCATCGCTTCATTTCTTCAGTTAATTCAATGCCTCTTTCTTCTGCCTGTTCGGCGAAGATTTTCGCGTCTTCATATCTTCCTATCATTATCGTAATTACAGAACGCCCCCCGGAATAATCTACTCCACGGCTTTCACCAATTTCCTTGCCGCGTCTCACCGCTTCGGCCACCGCCCTGATTTGAGGCATATTGAAACACAGCGTAGCATTGGTAGGAACCCCTAGGGCAGTAAGTAATAATATGGACAACACTCCGCTTTGGGTTGCTGGTATTTTGATCATTATGTTAGGTTGTAATGATCTTAATTCCAGTCCCTGTTTTACCATGATAAAGGGCTCTGTAAACAATCTCGGGTCCACCTGAGCAGAAACGAAACCCTTGGTATGTCGTGACTTTTCATATAAACTTAAATATCTGGCAGACCCTCTTTTACACGCTTCCTTATACGCTTCCCAGGTTATCTGTTTATGGTCCATAGTCGGATGAAATCCGCTCAATTCTTTGATGATAGGTACCCATTCATCCTGTAAATCATCAAAGACAGCCGCTGTAAGCGGTGGATTAGTAGTAACTCCCCTAAATACCCAATTCGATGGATCCTCATTTTCATCCCAGAGTTTTTTAAACTGAACCTTAATAAGGTCTTTAATTTCATCGGGTGCCATTTCTATGATTTTTTTACACCATGTCTCATAAACGAGAGGATTTGAATCCCACCATAATTCAATGCCTCCACTAGTTTTACTGAGCCTTTCCATGGCACTGGCTTCAAAATATTGCTGACTCAATTTTATACCTCCCAATATGTGATATGAATATCAATTAGCAATATTCATGCCAATCAAATATGCCCCGACATAAATATGCCGGGGCTAGGATACCAATGGAACACTGGTTACTTATATATAAAGCCAATGATATTTTGCATTCGCATTGTGGAATAAATGCAAGTTTACATCAATTTATTAGTTCCTTATATCTTTTCATTTTCCTAACGATGGTAGATTGGTCAACTCCCAAAGTTCTTGCAGCTTCGTAGGTGCTTCCCCCTTCTTTTAAAGCTTGTTTGATTAGTTGGTATTCCGCAAGTGCAGTAGCTTCTCTAAGGGGCATTAATTTAGTAACAAAAACGCCGCTAGAACTATTTACTTTCTTATCTTGGTAAAGCTCGGAAGGCAAGTCTTTTATTGTTAGTTGATTCCCTTCAGAAGTCACTACCAATCTCTCAATAACATTTTCTAACTCCCTAACATTCCCCGGCCACGAATACCTCATAAAATATTCGATTACTTCTTTTGTCATTTGTTTTATATAGCCGTATTTTTCGTTATACTTTACTAGAAAATGATGAGTTAGAATGGGAATATCGACAAGTCTTTCCCTTAGCGGAGGTATTGTCACAGAAACGACATTAAGCCTATAATAAAGATCCTCTCTGAATTTGCCGTCTTTAACCATTTCCTTTAGATTTTTGTTAGTGGCCACGATTATTCTTACATCTACACTGGTGGTTTTCACTCCCCCAACTTTAATAAACTCCTTTTCCTGTAACACCCTTAGTAGCTTTACTTGAAGGGATAACGGAAGTTCTCCTATTTCATCCAACAATAAAGTGCCTCCATCAGCTATTTCGATAAGTCCGGGTTTTCCTTCGATTCTCGCTCCAGTAAAGGATCCCTTTTCATAACCAAACAACTCAGTCTCAATAAGATTCTCCGGTATAGCACCACAGTTAATTTTAATAAAGGGGCCTTTGCTCCTATTACTTATATTGTGTATGTATTTAGCAATGACTTCTTTACCAACTCCAGTTTCCCCGTTGATGATAACAGTCGTTTCCACCGAGGAAATTCTTTTGAGCATTTCTAAAATATCTTCCATGTTTTTGCTTCTGTAAACCAAATCTGAGTCCCTCATAGCCTCAATTCTATGGGTCATTAGTTCTGTTTCATATCTTTGCAAAAGTTTCTTCGTCTGTCTGAGCTCGGATTTGAGTTTATCTGCATCAGTAATATCTTTTGAAATACTAACAACTCTGTTTATCTTCCCGTCATTGCCAAAAACCGGAGTGGCGGTAACTAACAAAGTACGTCCGATCTTTGTCTTTTGGGTAATAGAAACCTGTTTTTCCTCCTCAATGGCCAGGCGTGTGGCCGACGGAGCATACATGCCGTTTCTTTCAAGATCTTTAACATTCTGACCAACAAGATTTTCCGACTTTACGCCATATAATTTTTCACTCGAGGAGCTGATTCTGACTTTTGAACCTAAACCGTCGGAAATACAAACCAAATCATCGGTACTGCTCATGAAGGCATCCAGATCTGTCTCCACTTGATCTAGTTTGCTTTTTACTAAACACATTTGTTTAAGGAAAAACTTACTATATTCCCTTGCGCTGATTATCCCGATAATCTCATTAGGTTTACCTTTAACAACAATAAGTTTATCAAGAATATCATCAATATCTATTTCATCTTCTTCCGATACAAAACGAAATTTTGATACAGGTTCATAACCAAAATAATCATTTTCATAAAGAGGATAGATACTTGAAAGACAATTTTTTTCATCGAACAACACAGCATAATCATAATTGTTGTAATCTCTAGCTGACCTTTTGGGAATTTTGTTTTTATTATAAGTAATCAATATGGCCCTATTACATAAAGTCGAAGCTCTAATAATCATTATTTTCACCCTTTGATGTAATTTTCATGGATAACAAATAATTCTATTTTACAATGAATCCCTTTTATCAAGAGTTAAGGGGCTGCTAGATGCCGAGGGCACTGAAAAAGTGGTATTTTGTCATCCTGAGCATTAGCGAAGGATCTTAAACTTAGATTCTTCACTACGTTCAGAATGACCGGATATGATAATATTAAAAAGGTGATACTTTTTCAGGGGCCGCTAGATGCCTAGGGTATTTGGGCGGCAATTCTGCGTGCACCTAAAATAACTGATAAAACATACGTATAAGGGTTTTTATCATCTTCGGTTTCAACAAGATTGATTAGCGGTCTTTCATGTCGTCACCTTCTTACAGAATCTACGCAATTTTAGCGCCATTGTCTCGGAAGATTTTGCGGTTATTCATATAAATGGTTTGCAATTTACTCTGTAGTTTAAATTCAACGAATTATACTACTATTCCTGCCGTACTTAGATCAATTTGTTACTTTCTTGGATAAAAACACTGTTATTAGTGTTCGAGGCTTCTCAAGCACCTGTCAAAAAACAAACCGCCATATGTGATATGTGGCGGTTTGTTTTTTAACACTTACATATTCATTTATCTTTTTCTTAAAACTTTCCCCGGCGCTTCACCTGTGTGTTGTTGGTTTAATATTACGGGTTTTCCGTTTACCAAGACATGCACCATCCCGGTGGAGTAGTGATGGGGATCGCCATAGTCTGAAGAGTAATTCACATTCCAGTAGTCAAAGACAGATATATCGGCTTTAAAACCGGGTTTTAGCAAGCCTCGATCCTTTAAACCCAGTTTCCAGGCAGGCATATATGACATCTTTTTAACTGCTGTCTCCAGAGAAATCAGGCCCTCTTCTCGAACATACTGGGATATTATCTTGGTAAAAGCCATGTATCCTCTGGGATGGGGCAAACCTTCTTCAAAACCGATTACCGTAGAATCGCTGCATACCATAGAGAGATCGTGCTGTACGACATATCGTATATCCTCTTCACTCATCCCTCCTGCTAGAACCTGTATGCTTTGTTCCCCTTCAAGAAGATAAAAGATCGTATCATAGGGATCTTTTTGCAATTTCTTGGATATATCTGCAATGGATTCGCCTTCATATTCCTTGAATTTCTGGGAAGAGGAAATGATGATTCCATCGAACTGGGCATCTAATATTATATTTTCAAATTCTGTGCTGGGTCTGGATAATTCCTTTTTCAGTCTCGCCTTGTTATCGTCGTCTTTAATCATTTCCTTGAAGGCTTCGCCTCGTATCCAGGCCGGTAGGCAATCGTAGAGTCCGGTGTTGGAAAATATGCAGGGATAGACATCACAGGTGACCTCCACGCCAAACCGCCGGT
>CALBJS010000142.1 GCA_937892995.1 uncultured Peptococcaceae bacterium
TTTAGTTTAATAGGACTATAAACACCGGCCATTGCAAAAAACACTTCCTTTTCATTTAAAAATTATCTTGTATTATTTTAATTCTAGAGGTGAAACTTAAAACCTTTATCCATGGATGATGATGTTCTATTGCTTGCATTATCAATTTTGGCTAGTGCATTTGTTTTAATTGGGTACCCCTAAAGTTTCATAGCAGCTATTACTTCCCCGGTAAGTTGTTCGAAAGGACCAATCGTTTCAATTTTCTTACCTCCGTTAGCGAAGAGATCTCTGCTCGTCATTTTCATGAGTGGGTAAGATTTATCCCCCGTCATTTCCCTATACATCTCATCAGTTATAGCAAAAACAACTCGCCCTACATTACTATAATAAATAGCACCGGCACACATCACACACGGTTCACAATTAGAATAAAGGGTACAACAACCGAGATAATCCTTCGAATAAAGCTTGGCAGCTTTTCTAATTAAAACCATTTCACCGTGCCCTGTATAATCGGATTCGGTTCTCTCATTATTGGCCCCTTCAAGGATAATCCTTCCATAGGAGTCCACTAAAATAGCACCAAAAGGTAAGTTTCCACTTTCCAGAGCTTTTTTCGATAGTTCTATACATTTTTTCAAATAGTATTCATGCTCTTGCCAGGCCATAATTCATCACATCATTTTACATTATTTACCAAGGTTTCCAGCAACCTGCACCATATGCTATTATCTTTTGGTTTTTTTCTCGACTGTTACAAATGATTGGGGGAAAAATGTATCAAGAGGACGATGATATGCATCGTATTCAGTATATAAGTTTAAAAACTTATCATAAACTTCTTGTCCTTGTTTTAATAATTCATTGGGCTTAACGTCCGGAATAACCCGGTCCTTCATCACAATCCGACCATTAATGATTACATCCCTTACATTATAACCGGTTGTGCTCATAATCATGGTTCGAATAGGATCTTCATAAGGGCCGACACGAAGATCATCCAGATCGATAACAATAATATCCGCCTTAGCCCCCGGGGACAGTCTGCCAAGATCATCCCGTCCCAAAGCCTTAGCTCCACCTGTAGTAGCTGCCCGAAAAAAATCAGCAGCAGTCGTTGCTTTCGCTGTTCTATAAAGCGTAGGCTGGTCTTTGTAAGGATTTAATACTTCCCCTGTTTCCGTATAGATGTTATATATTTGCCGGTACTCAAGCAAACGAGCCAAGTCCCAGCCAAAACGCATATTGCGAATCATATCCACGGGTTGACAGTCTGTGCCTATAGTCATATTAATCCCCAGATTAAGATATTTTGTGAAAGACACTAACCCCCAACCAATATTAACTTCTGCTAAAGGAGTTGAAATTACGGATACGCCTTGATCCGCTAAGATCTTAAGTTCGCTGTCTTTAGCAACAATGGTATGGGGTATCATGATTTGTGGTCCTAAAAATCCTATCCGCTTAAAATAATCAATGCTGGTTAAGCCAATTTTAGATTTAAAATAATCCCATTCATGTGGACCTTCACAAGCGTGAAGGCGAACAGGTACTCCGTTGGCATCACTAAATTCCTTAGTACGCTTCAAAAAATCTTCGGTTAAATAAGGCACCTGACAAGGAGACAAAAAGCCCTTAATTAGCCCCCCATATGCTCCATCGAAATCTTCCACAAAACGAAAAGCATCCTTAAGACTCTTTTCTCCCCTGTGCAGGTCGACTGTTCCTCCATAAGATGCCGCAGCTCGATAACTGGGACCAAGATACATCCTGAGGCCCAGATCGGCAGCATTTTTGGCCATTTCTTCAAATTCCTCATGCGTTTCAGCCCATCCCCGGAACAAATCACCGGCAATAGGCATCGCAGTAGTTATCCCGTTCATGATTAACATAGCAATGGACATCCGCTGACGTATCCGAAAGTCTTCTAGACTAAAGGGCTCAGTCGTTCGATATTTATCGCCCATAATAAAATTATCTTGAGGGAACTCAGGGAAAGTAACGTCAATCAAAGCGTGATCGGTATCAATATCAGCTTCTAAATCAATAAATCCCGGACTTACTATCGCCAGTCCCGCATCAATTACTTCATCTACTTCCAGGGGAAAATCATGACCTACAAATATTATCGTATCACCCCGGAAAACAACCTCACCATTTTTATAGACGACATGATCATTTCCGTCATGGCCTATGACAAAACGTCCCGTAATTTTCGTTTTCTTCATTTATATCTCCCTTGTACTCCGGTAGGTATTGTTACATTACTAAGTAAAGATGGTGCCCTTTTTAATTTTTAAGGAAGGAGAGAGAACTCCCCTTCCTTATGCTAACTGATTTTAGTATCTACCATGTTGAATCTTTTTTCATCTCTCTTATTAACATCGCAATAATAAACGTAGCCATAGTCCCCAAGGCTACCATACTACCGCCGACAAGCAGTTTAAATAGCCAAGGTGGAGCAATATAAACAAGCTCTTGCATAATAATTATTCCCCTTTCTTTTTCCTTATATTTAAGGATTTAACAACTACATATACAGTTGACGCCACCTAAATTCTTTATCCGGAGCAATGACCACACCCAGCCAGGTGATGAGAGCGGAGGCCGAAATACTCATTATAGGTGCTGAAAACGGGGAAATGAAAAAGTACCCATAAAGACCTGAAGCCATACCAACAATCATCGCAATAGTAGCTGCTTTTCTGTTTGCTTCCTTTTTAATGAGGCCATAAATGATAGGCCAGACCATTGAGGAAACAGCGGGACCGGTTAGCATCAGAAGTTTATACATCGTTGTTCTAGGTTCCCAAGTCAGAGCCATAGTTGCTAAGGCAAGGACAACAATCATAATTCTGGCCCACTTAAGAATATCTTTATCAGAAGCGTTCGGGTCGATTAACTGCTTATAAACATCCTGAACCAAGAGATTAGCAGAAGAAGTCAATAAGGCACTGAGGGTAGAGGCCAGAGCACTATAAATTACCACAAAGACTAATATTGAACCTGCCGAACCTAGCACAGTAGCCGCAAGGATCGGAAAAACCATATTAACCTGTGGAATTTCCAGACCCATTGCAATGGAAACCAGGGCCATAGAGCCGGATACAAGTGGTACAGCCATCCAGGTAACACCAGCTATAATATAGGATCTGGAAATAACCTTTTCACTAGTGGAGTGCAGACGTTGCCACCAAATATTTCCGGCAAAGATTTCACCCCAACTGAAGATCAAGTTACTGAAAGCTTGCATAATACCTATTGTTGCTAAAATATTCATTTTGTTAGGATCAATAGCCATAACACCTTGCCAAACGTTGTCAAAACCTACTTTCCCGTAAGCCAGAATTCCTGTTATTAATAAAACGAATAAGATCAATAAGCATTGGATAAAGTCCGTCGTTAATACGGCACGCATCCCACCCTGCAGGGTATAAAGGGTAACGACTCCAAGAATAACAATCATGCCTACTTTATAATCAAGCCCGGAAAGTGCTTGAATTAGCAAACCACCACCCATTGCTTGAGTCATCAAGAATCCCATAAAATAATAAATAGATAAAACTATAAATATAATCCAAGCAACCTTACCATAACGCAATCTGATAAAATCACCGCAGGTATTGCCATTAGGCATCAATTTTTTTATCCTAATTGCTAAAGGTGCAAAATAAACGAGGGCCAAACCGCATGTTGTATAACCGATTAATGCCCCAAGACCGATTGTATACCCTTGTTCCGGGGCTGACATCATGCTATTGCCGGTAACCCAAGCCGCTAAAAGTGCCGCTGTAGATAAAGCCATCCCGACATTCCGGCCGGCAAAAAGGAAATCCGTAGAAGAACTTTTACTTCTTTTCCTAAAATAATAACCCAGTCCTACCCAAAGAGTAGAAAGTCCGATAAGCAACATTACAGCCATTTGAACTGAAATAAAACTCATTTACTTAAACACCTCTTTCACTTATCTTAGGTTTTCCGGCCTCAGTAATAGGGATTTCTCCATCAAAGGGATCTCTGTTTTTCCAATATTTATTTGCTCTCGCTAGCACGACAGTAGTTATTATCGTGATAAAAAAGCCAAGTCCGATCACTACAACAATTTCGCTTGTCATTATCCGAATTTCCTCCTTTAAAGTTTGAATACCTTACATGGATTTCTGTTCTTTTCGTTTAATGTTATGTTTTAATCTTGTTCATCTTTTAGAAAATTCTCTAGATACACCCCATTCCGTATTCACTTTTAAAAAACTCGGTAAAAATCCCTTTCTCATGATGATGGACGTCCATTGCTTTCCAAAACCCCAAAAGATAAGCGTTAAACGTTTAAAACCACCCCCATATTATTCAAGTAGTTTACCGGTAAACTCTTTGCTCTCCAAGCACCAACAAGTAAATAGCAAGCTTTTTCATTTATTTCTGGATCTCATAATTATGTTGTCAAAGAGCATAGTAGATTATTACTACGATAAGATATCTACCAGTTAGAAACTTTTCGAGAGTCATTCTTAGATTATTTTATTAATTCTCTTTTTCATACGATCTACCTTTATCAAAAAATGCAATTCATCACCATAATTTTTATCTTTATTATCCAAGCTATACCTTATTACCTAATAACCTTGCGGCCCATTCTCTAGGGTTGAGGAAGATTTTTAAAGAAATCTTCAAAAACGGTTTTACCTAATACGCACATTCACAAGCAACTGTTCGGGAATGCGTTCCTATTGCTTTTTTAAGATAAGTTTATTATCATTATCTCATAAGGAATATCATTTCTAGGATATATTATCTAGTATTGGTAATGAATATTCTTTTAATCAAAGGAGGTGCTCATTATGGGGATAACTGTATCTCAAGCAATGAAAATGCATCCTCTAGCTAAATCAGCTAAAATAGTGGCGGCAAACAATAAAGCTGATAATATTATCACTGGGGTTACGATTATTGAATCTCCAGATATCGTCAATTGGCTCAGTGGTGGGGAAATGCTTTTAACTAGTTTATTTCCAACACAGTTAGATGCAATTAAACAAAGAGAATTTATCTCAAATCTAGCCGAAAAAGGCGTTAGTGCTCTTGTTATTAAAGTTCACCGTTACGTCCAAGACATACCTGATCAAATCTTAGAATATTCGAATGAATTCGGTTTACCCCTAATAGAATTGGAGGGTAATGTCCGATATGTAGATGTTATGTATCCCATTATGGCGGAATTATTTAATCACCAAGTTGTAACCCTGAAATATTATAAGGAAGTTCATGATCGGTTTACCTCCTTGGCTTTAAAAGGTGAAAATTTAGAAGTTATTATCTCTTCTCTAGCACAACTACTAAAAAACCCAGTGGCTATCTTCGATAAAAATTTTAACTGTATTGCTACTACCAATCCTCTTATTAGAAAATTTCCGGAGGCAGAAGTAAAAAAGAACATTGCCGCTATTAAAAATGACGGCAATTTTTCCTATTACCAGCAAGAAATTATCCTCGAGGAATTTGAAGGGCAAAAATTTTCGCAAATAATTGTGCCTATCTACGGTCTTAATCGACAAACCTCTGTCTATTTATCAATTGTCGAACTGAATCGTCCCTTAGAAGAGCTTGATTATCTAAGTCTTGAAAATGCGGCTACTGTTGTTTGCCTCGAGATGGTTAAGCGTTTTGCCGTTGGGGAAGTAGAAATTAGGTTTAGGAATGAATTGATCGATGAATTAATAAGCGGAGATTTTGATTCCGAAAATATTCGGGAACGGGGCAATCTGATCGGCTGGAATTTAAATAAGCCCTATGTCGTTTTGCTAATAGAGATAGATGATCTAACCCAAAACCTAGATAAAGATAAAAAAGGCACTGGACTTATAAGGGAATTCTCCTTGCTTATCTCCAGTACGCTTCATGATTACACAGAAGACTTTATCCTCGGACGTAAGCATAATACCTTTGTTATCCTTTACCCCGTTCCAAGTGCCCCACAACTAGATCAAGAGACCCTGGCGGCTATTAAGAAAGTCGCAACAACTGTTAAAAATCAAATCAAAAAAAGGTACAAAAAAAGCAAGATCACCATAGGAATAGGTGCCATAGC
>CALBJS010000143.1 GCA_937892995.1 uncultured Peptococcaceae bacterium
TACCTCTGTGCCGCACAGTTCGATACCCGCCTCAAAAGATTCTTCCACAAAGTAAATCTCCTGGCTTTCCGCCTTATCAGCCACCAGCAGTCCTTCTTCTTTGGCCATAGCCCGAATTTCGATCTTGCGGTAAGTGCCTAAAGGGAAAAGAATATGCTGAAGCTGTTCTTGGTTCATATGATACAGGGCATAACTCTGATCTTTGGTATCATCTTCCCCAACCTTCAGAATCCATTTATTAGTCACGAGATCACGTTCCCTGCGGACATAATGACCCGTGGCAATATAATCAGCGGTCAGAGCCTGGGCTTTTTTTAAGAGTGACTCAAATTTGATAAATCTATTACAAGAAATACAAGGGTTTGGAGTTCTGCCGGCTAGGTACTCATCACAAAACTCATCAATCACTTTCTCCTCGAATTCCTGTCTGAAGTTCAGAACATAATGAGGAATACCAAGTTTCCAGGCCACCCTCTGAGCATCGTTTACAGCCTCAAGACTGCAACAAGCCCTAGTATTGTCTTCCGTTTGCGGCCAGATTTGCATGGTAACCCCAATCACTTCATAGCCTTCTCTTTTTAATAACAAAGCGGCTACTGAGCTATCCACTCCGCCGCTCATCGCAACAATTACCTTCTTCACCATAATTTCCCCCATGTAAAAGATTAAACCACGATAAGTAAAAGCAAAGATCAAAATAACGATATTCTTCACATATAGTAACACTTATTATCTTTTTCGTGTCTATCTTAACTTACTAAGTAACTATTATCAAATTTCTAACTATTTTATTGAACTCTCATCTTAAATACCTTGATAATTCTGCTTTTGGTGTGCACGGCAGCTTCGTCCTAACTTTAATCCCTCGGAATATGAGCCAACCTCACCCCGGTAATCTCGGCAATAGCGGGATCTATGGCCACTAAATCATCTTTCGATAATTCATGAATTGAAGTCTTCCCCATGGCACTTAAGGACATCTTCATTTCTAGGGTACAAGATCTCAAGAAAAAGTGTAAGCTCTTGGCACCCTTATTGATATTAAATCTATGTGACAATCTACTAATATTCCAAGTGACTCCCGTAGGTGGCTCAAAAGGAAGGGCCTTAAGCACCTGGGTATGAGCTACCGCAAAGAGAGCAGCAGTCCCGATATTAACCGCATTAGCACCCAGGGCCAGGACTTTCAAAAAATCTCCCGGGGTAATTAACTTGCCATCGATGATCAGATCAATATCCTTCTTGGCTCCCACCTTTTCCAGATAATTCACCGCCCTGGTAAGGGTTATGACGGTAGGTAATCCATGATCATCGAGAAGAGTAGGGGGAGAACCTTTGGAAGCTCCCTCGGCTCCACTTAGAGCAATATAATCCAGCCCGGCCTCCAAGCACCAGGCCAGATCCTTTTCTAACAGGTCACTACCGGCGAGCTTGACCCCTATCGGAATTCCATCGGTAATACTCCTCAGTTCCTTCACCTTCCTAATTAAGTCCTGAGGACGATTTATCCCCGGAATACGGGAAGGATAGATAATTCTTTCCCCTCTCCCCACTCCGAACATCCGTCGCATTTTTCTGGAAATCACCTTGGCCGGTAGAATGCCAAAAGAACCTCCTACGGCCCCCTGCCCGAAATGGAGTTCCAGTGCGTCGGCTTGCTGTAATATTTCCGGTTCCTTACTCCAAGACCCACGATTATACTGGAGAATGAGTTGCTCTGCAGCACGCCGTTCTTTGGGCAAAAACCCTCCTTGGCCGGTATTGACTGCAGTCCCTGCCAGAGTGCAACCCTTAGCCAAAGCGATTCTGATTTTTTCACTAACGGCAAAGCCATAACCCATTCCTCCGACCATAATCGGAGTTTCCAGGATTAAGGGTTTGCGGGTTTTCTTGCCGATGATAACTGTGGTATCTATCTCCTCATATTCCGGGATTGGCTGCGTATCTATCTGGGCAAAAGGAAATAAAAGACTTTCTATCGAAGGATACTTTTTTGGAGTTCCTAAGGGACGCTCTACCGCCTTACCTGACTCTGATCTTAAATTCAGTTCCACGATTTTCTGAGGTCCTACCCTGGTAGTGGCGGAGACAAATTCCCAGAGATTCTCATGATATTCATCAGTCATAATGATCTTAGTCGCTCGCCGAAAAAAGCGAGCAAAAAAAGCTTTTCCTAGATATTTAAGACCTGCTATTCCGCCCAGTAAGACCAGAAAGCCATAACGTAGATAATTTTTCTTTTTATAAAGCATCTAATTACAACTCCTTGGGAATTAGTTTTTTAGCCTTTTCGCTATTTTCAAAAATTATTTAGCTTTGAAAACTTTCTTCAACTTCGTAATAACTAAGATAAACACCGGAATAATGACCTGAAATGGAATAACATAATAGTAGTATAGTTTTTGACTGATGTGCATCAGCTCAAAAATATTATTAAAAGTCCACAAGGATAAGCCCACAGCAAGAATTGCTGCAGGTAGAACAAAGTGTCTATAATCATCCAGCCCTAGAAGCTGGGTTATGCCTACTACTGCCGCGTATAAACACACGGTAATCTTTATCCATCCCCCCAGCAATAAATTAACCGCAATCAGAGGATCAAACTGTATTTTGGGAGTTAACTCCGTGCTTATACTCGGGGGAAATACCAACCTAATTAACAAATCGGGCCCAAGACTCAGCACTTCCCGAACAGTAATACTTAACAAGGTAAAACCCATTATAGAAACCGAGAGAAAAGCAATCCTTTCCACCTTCCGGGCTGAATACAAAGCAGGAAAAATCATCAGAAAAATTACGGTCTCCCCGAAAGGGAAAGTTAAGACCCTTAGAGAGCTGTCAGCTACCGGAGCAAAACCGTTTTCTAAAATAGGAGTAAGATTTTTTAGTTCATACTCAGGAATAAGCGTTAGAAAAACTATAATTGCGACAATAAATAAATAAGGTATGAGAATTTCCGCCGCTCTTCCCGTTACTTCCAAGCCTTTTTTCAGACAATAGGCCACGAGCAAGGCAAAACAACCAATCGTAAAAGCAATAGGGGTTAGGGTGTAGGTAGTCAGTGTCAGATACTCTCCGTAATCTCTGAAAACAAAAGATGCCAGATGAAGGAAATATGCTATGTAAAGTAAGGCTAGAACACTGCCTAAATACTTCCCGAAGCAAATCCTTAAGATTTCGATCAGAGTCCGGGATGGATTATCTAAATAAATTGTGACATAAAGCCACATGAGTAAAAGACCGCCTAACCAACCTAGAATAAAAGCCAGCCAGGCATCCTGCCCTGCAGTCGCAGCAGGAGCAACTATTGCACTGCTTCCAAAAATAAAGCTCATCATTAATAAAGAAAGTTGATAACCGGAAATTCTGGTATCTCTTATCATTGATCATATTCCTCATAAAATTCATTGAAATATTCTTGGGATTAGCCCTAAGGGACCTGCCGGATTCCAGTTAATAATTAATAATAAGCCTAGAGAAAATCCCCCTAAAAGAAGCAGGAAATAGATTATTAGGGCTTTTCTTTTCTTCTTTCCTTTTATTTTTAACAATCCCGGAAGATCAATTAGCAAAGTAAATAGAACAATCGTTACCAAAATGATTACTTTTAAGACCATCTGTTAGACCTCACCTGTCTTAAACTACTCAGATTTTGTTCCCTGCCTGATATAGCCCGATCTATTTATCCTAGTTTCCACTTCTATCTGGTACGAAGCTTTGCTGAATAATTCAGGCCAATCATCCTTCATCTTTTGCCATTCAGACCGATACTTTCTCCGCATAATTTCTCCGAAGCCGAAGATATCGGTCTGGTACTCCTGAACTGTGCTGATTGTACTCTCTACTTCTTCTTTAATTGTTTTTTCTATTTCCGCCTGGAGCAGAGCAAGCTGATCAGGCTGGGTCAGATCCAGGCCTCCCTGACTTTCGCCGATACTGCCGGAGACCTTCAGCTGGACAATTAACCTGGGTTGGCCATCGATTAACTCTACCTCTTTTTTACCGATGGTTCTATAGGTCTCAAAAGATACCTTCTGATCTTTAACAAGCGGATTAGCTACCGTAAAGACACTTCCTTTGGCTTTATTCTCTGCTAAAAGCCAACCCCTCGTCTGGGTAGCGGTAAGATATCCGGCCAGTCTATCTCCCCTAAATGCTGCTGTACCGGAAATTAGCATATCCTTCACTTTTAATTCTTCTTTTTCCTGGCTGATTTCGATAGTCGGAATAAGGGGATCCTGTCCTGAATTGCTGATTTCTCTCAGGAGATCTATGATCCGTGATTCTTTACTGCTTCCTAACCTGTTTTGATTAGTGGTAATACAATTTGCAATGTGAATAGAAGGTATTTTTTCTTGTTCGCTTTCAGTTTCCATAATCTTTTTAATTGGGCTACCCTTCACTATCAACACCTGGGAGGTCATATTGGACTCCGGTTTTCGTTCAAAAAAATCTAAAACTTCCATTAGCCCACTCTTAGCTAATTCTTCACTGACAAGCAAAAGTTCGTGCTTAGATAGTATTACGGGTTTTTCGAGCTTTTCCAACAAGTTCCTTGCTGCTGCAAGGACTGTCTCCCCTTGGGCTGAGACTATGGTAATAGGTTTTTCTTTACTCTCTTGACCACCTCCCCCGACTTGTCCTTTGCCCATTAGGGAAGGCCTCGGTAGTTCAACGGTTAATTCTATGCTCCCTTCCGGAGTTTTATCTAAGCCCAGAGCCGTGATAAAATTAAGCTTAGTCACATCTCGATTATCCCAACAGCCTGTAATCATGAATAAAATTCCCACGACAAGTGCCAAAAAACAAGTCTTTTTATTTTTATGCATAATGCTCATCATCCTAAATCAATTAACCTTCCCTATTCTTCGCTAAATCATTCTTCATTTTCTTCCTATTTTCCAAATTAGTTTTGTTCTTAATACTACTTGCTAAATCTATTCTATATTTTGCTCGACCTGTTTCTTGCCAAGTCAAAGCTCTCGGCCTGGTAAACATTAACCAATGAGGAAATCTAAAAAGGGTATCCTTCATATCCAGGGGAGAAGAGGGAGCAAAAGGTGTTAAATAAGGAACACCGAAAGAACGCAAGGCACACATATGGGTTATAATGGCAATCAAGCCTAAAACCATCCCTAAAAGACCAAGAATGTTAGCCAAAATAATAAATATCAGCCGAAAATACGGTAACATTCTTTGTAAAGGAGGAAGGATAAAGGTACTGATAGCCGTGATTGCCGTGACAATTACCATGGGATCACTTACTAGCCCCGCTCTCACCGAGGCTTCCCCGATCACCAGAGCCCCAACAATACTGATCGCTTGGCCGATCGGTCTGGGCATTCTGATTCCCGCCTCTTGCAGAATTTCAAAGGTAAGTCCCATGAACAGAGCTTCCGTAAAAGGCGAGAAAGGTACGCCTTCCCTGCTGGCAGCGATCGTTAATAAGAAGTTCAATGGAAGGGCTGCTTGATGAAAATTAAGAAAGGCTACATAAAGTCCGGGAAGCAATAAAGAAATAAAAAGGCTGACTAACCTTAGTATTCTCAGTATGCTCGAAGTAATTGATCTGGTATAGTAGTCCTCACTGGCCTGCAGAGTCTCTAAAAACAAATACGGTACTGTCAAAGCAAAAGGAGTTCCGTCACAGACTATCGCCACTCGCCCTTCTAAGATCTTTCCCGCCACGATATCAGGCTTCTCACTATTACCTATGAGAGGAAAAAAAGTAAAAGGGTTATCCTCGATCATTTCTTCAAGATAACCGGATTCCAGGACAGCATCTATGTTTATTTGGCTGATTCTTTTTTTTACTTCATTTATTAACTCTTCATCCGCTATTCCCTTCAGATAACAAAGACAAATATTGGTACCGGTTTTTTGTCCTATTTTTCTTAATTCCATTTTGAGATTAGGATTCCTAATCTTTCTGCGAATCAGAGCACAATTCACCCCCAGGTCCTCCACGAATCCTTCCCTGGGACCCCGGACTACGGTCTCGGTTTGCGGTTCTTGGACTGTTCTTGCTTCCCACCCTTTAATACTTGCTACGAGAGCCGTACTACTTCCCTCAATGTAGATAACGCTTTCACCGTTAAGGATATTCTGGACAGACTCCTTAAAGTCAGTTTGTTCTTTTATTTCGGCAAGATTCAAGATATTTTCCTTTAAGTAAGCAATTATTTTGTCCTGATTATCTGCCGGCAAAAGGGCCGTAAGATGTGGATCCATCAAAGGCTTTAAAAGATTATCGTTAAAGGCCTGTCTGCTAATGAGATTATCTACAAAAGCAATGTTAAGCTTGAATTTCTTTTCCCCAACTATTATCTCTCGTAATCGGAAATCGTCACATTCCGCGAAAACCTGCCTAAGTTTCTCCTTTAACTCCGAAGTAGACTCAGGTATCTTCTCCTTTCTCGGAGGACTATTTTTTTCTTGGTTAGCTTTGCTCATTAACTGCCAATATTTGAATTTCTTTTTTAACCGTGAAAACATATTACTACCTCGAATACCTGTTAGAATGGGATAGACTTATTGTTCCCGTATACCTCTTTTTTTTATTCTTAAATCCACCTCGATCTCTTATTCTTTGCTGTGAAGACCATTCTGCCTATGTCCAGATAAAGCAAATCAATCGCCATTAGCCAAAAAATTCCGACAGTACTAACTTTTTAGCTCTGCCGGCTTTCATGGGGATCTTTCCGGATTCCACCTACTCCTAACCGTCTTCAAAGGGTTTAATTCGAACCTAAAGGCTAGGATCTAACGATCGGTGTATCCCTTTTGGGTCCAAAGGATACACCGATCGTTAGATCCTAGC
>CALBJS010000144.1 GCA_937892995.1 uncultured Peptococcaceae bacterium
GACCTGCAAGTTTGACTTTAGTCGCCTAGAGGTCTGGAGTTTTTTGATTTCCAACGCTCTTTTTTGGTTTAATTTCTTTCATATTGACGGTCTGCGGGTGGACGGAGTAACCAGTATGTTGTTCTTGGATTTCGGTATTAGTAACGACAAAGGATGGACTCCTAATATTAAGGGCGGTAAAGAAAATCTTGAAGCGGTTGATTTTCTTCGCAAACTTCATGGTACGGTATTTAGTTACCATCCTCATGCTTTGATGATTGCCGAAGAATCTACGGATTGGCCCCTGGTCACCAAACCTGCCTCTCTGGGCGGCTTAGGCTTTAACTACAAATGGAATATGGGTTGGATGAACGATACCTTGAAATATATGCAAAGTCAATTCTTAGATCGTAAGGCTAGGCATAATTTATTGACATTTTCTTTGGTCTATGTCTTTTCCGAGAATTTTATCCTGCCTCTCTCCCATGATGAAGTAGTCCACGGTAAGAAGTCGCTCATCTCTAAGCTGCCGGGGGATTACCGGCGAAAATTTGCGGGTTTAAGAGTTCTCTATTTATACCAGATCTGTCACCCGGGAAAAAAGCTGCTCTTCATGGGGGGAGAAATCGCTCAGTTCATAGAATGGCGTTACTATTCAGCCTTGGAATGGTTTCTTTTAGATTATGAGTTGCATCATAAATATCAAAAATATATCAGGGTAACCAATAATCTCTATAGGCGGGAAAAAAGTCTGTGGCAGATAGATCATGACTGGAGAGGCTTTGAGTGGCTTGAAGCTAATAACGCTAACCAAGGAATATTGATCTTCTTACGTAAAGCTTGTGCTGAAGAAGATTTCCTAGTGGTACTGCTCAATTTTCAGGTCCTTAGTTATGAAGACTATCGGATAGGGGTTCCGTATCCCGGTACATATTCTGAGATTCTTAATACGGATGGGAGAGAATTCGGAGGTTCTGATATACGAAATCTTAATAGGATAAAAGCTGAAGCAGTTCCTTGGCATGGAAAAAAATATTCTATCTGTATAAAAGTCCCATACCTGGGGGGAGTCATACTCAAGCCAAGTACAGAATAAGAATAATTTTGGTGCTAAAACCATGGCATGCTCTTTGACGAGAATGTATTTTTCACCTAGCAGGGGAATCGCGAAATTCATTTTGAGAAAAGATAGGAGGCAACAATGTTTAAGGATAAAGAAAATTTCAAACAAGAATATCTTGAAAAGTTTGCTGAGGTAGAAGGCAAAACACTTGATGAAAGTACTCCATGGGATCAATACCATGCTCTAGTGATGTTAATAAAAGATAAAATCAGCCCTTATTGGGCTCAAACTAATAATGCTTATTCCCGTAATAAGGTAAAGCAAGTTTATTATTTCTCTATGGAGTTTCTCATAGGGCGTTTGTTATCTTACTACCTAATTAACCTAGATATCAGAGATTTGGTGAAAGACGGTCTTCAGGAATTGGGAATCAGTCTGGATACACTCGTCGAGCAAGAAAGCGATGCCGGGTTAGGTAATGGCGGCTTGGGAAGACTGGCTGCCTGCTTCCTTGATTCGATGGCCTTCTTGGGAGTTCCGGGACATGGTAATGGTATTAGATATAAGTATGGTCTGTTTCAACAAAAGTTGGTAGATGGCTTTCAGGCCGAGGTACCTGATAATTGGTTAAAAAATGGTTATCCTTGGGAAATCAGAAAACCTGATAAATCAGTGATTGTTAAGTTTAAAGGTAATGTTCGAACGGAATTCATCGAAGGAAAATGGACTTTCACTCATGAGAATTATGAGCCGATTCTAGCGGTACCTTATGATATTCCAATGGTCAGCTATGAAAATCCCGATAATATTAATAATCTGCGTTTATGGAGTGCAGAGCCTGTCGTTGAGGAATTTGATCTTGCTTCCTTTAACCGGGGGGAGTTCACTAAAGCAGTCAGCTATAAAGCTGAAGTGGAAGCTATCTCTTACATTCTCTACCCTGAAGACAGTAGTCAAGCCGGCAGAGAATTAAGGCTTAAACAAGAATATTTCTTTGTGGCGGCCGGATTAGCTGCCATAGTTCGGCGGCATAAGAAGAAAAACGGTACCCTAAATGATTTCTCCCGGAGAATAGCAATCCATATTAATGATACCCATCCTGCACTTGCCATTCCGGAACTGATGAGAATCCTCATCGATGAAGAAGGTCTGGGCTGGGAACAAGCTTGGAATATCACTGTTAATACCATTTCTTATACTAATCACACTATTATGCCCGAGGCCTTAGAAAAATGGCCTGTCGATCTTTTCCGATACATTCTCCCCAGGATCTATATGATTATCGAAGAAATTGATCGGAGGCATAGAGAAGAGCTGAATAGTAAACATCCTGGCAATCTCGAGATTATCAAGAATACCGTCGTGATTCGGGACGGTCAGATCTGGATGGCCAATTTAGCTGTGATCGGCAGTTATTCCGTCAATGGTGTCGCTTCTTTACATTCTGAAATTCTAAAGAATTATGTACTTCGTGATTTTAGCATCCTTTATCCCTATAAATTCAGTAATAAGACTAATGGTGTTAGTCATAGGAGATTCCTTTTGGCGGCTAATCCTGATCTTTCCGAATTGATATGTGCAGGAATAGGTGAGGGTTGGAAAAGCAAGGCCCAAGAACTTGAAAAACTCTTAGCTTATCAAGATGATTCAGGTTATCTTGGGCGTTTAGCAGAAGTTAAACGGCGAAATAAGGAGCGTCTCAGTGCCTATATTTTGAGAACCCAGGGGCTGAAGATTGATCCTTCTTCAGTTTTTGATGTTCAGATCAAACGTATTCATGCTTATAAGCGTCAGCTTTTGAACATTTTTAAGATCATGGATCTTTATAATCGGCTCAAGGATAATCCCAATTTGGCACCTAATCCCCATACCTTTATCTTTGCCGGAAAAGCAGCCCCGGGATATCACTATGCGAAAACCATCATTAAGCTGATTAATACTGTCGCTCAGAAGGTAAATAATGATCGGGATGTCCAAGATAAGATCAAAGTCGTTTTTCTAGAGAACTTTAACGTCTCCCTAGCTGAAATAATCTATCCGGCGGCAGATATCAGTGAACAAATTTCCACTGCCAGCAGAGAGGCTTCCGGCACAGGTAATATGAAATTCATGCTAAATGGAGCTGTGACCTTGGGAACCTTGGATGGAGCCAATGTGGAAATACGAAAGGAGGTAAGTGACAATAACATTGTTATCTTCGGTCTCTCGGCCGAGAAAGTATTAGAATACTATAACCGAGGTGGTTATAAATCCTGGGAAGAGTACCATAGTTATCCTCGTCTTAAGAAGGTTGTCGATCAGCTGATCGATGGATTCTTTAGTGAGGCGGGGGGGGAATTTCGGGTCATTTATGACTCTCTCCTCAGAGATAACGATGAGTTTTTCGTCTTAAAAGATTTTTGCCCTTATTCCGAAGCATTTAATAAACTAAACCTTCTCTATGCAAGTAAGGAACAATGGTATAAAACCACCCTCATAAATATTGCTAAGTCCGGAATCTTCTCCAGCGATCGTACTATCAAGGAATACGCCGAAGATATCTGGCGGGTAAAAGTTCGCTCCGGAGATTAGTTGGGAAAAAGGAGTGAGGTCTGATGTCGGGAAGAGAGTGTATCGCCATGTTACTGGCTGGAGGTCAGGGCAGTAGGCTCGGCTGCCTAACTCGTAATATTGCCAAACCGGCAGTATCCTTTGGTGGCAAATACAGAATTATAGACTTCAGTCTTAGTAATTGTGTTAACTCTAACATTGATACAGTGGGAGTCTTAACTCAGTATAAGCCTTTTCTGCTGAACTCCTATATTGGGATAGGTTCGGCTTGGGACTTAGATAATTCTCAAGGTGGGGTTCATATTCTTCCGCCTTTTGTAGGTGAACAAGGGGGAAGATGGTATAAAGGGACTGCTAACGCCATTTACCAGAATATTGATTTTATTAGTTATTACAATCCTAAATATGTTTTGATTATTTCCGGAGATCATATCTATAAGATGAACTATACTCAGATGCTACGCTATCATCAGGAGAAAAAAGCCGAGGTGACCATATCTGTTTTGCCTGTTCCCCAGGAAGAGGCTTCCCGTTTTGGAATAATTACGACAGATGAGGATAGCAGGATTACGAAGTTTACTGAAAAGCCTGTGCATCCCGACAGCAATCTTGCTTCTATGGGTATTTACCTCTTTAACTGGCCCGTCCTGAAAAAAGCATTAATAAAGGATGAGGTGGATAGTGAATCGGATAATGACTTCGGGAAAAATATTATTCCTATGCTCTTACAAGAGCACAAGAAACTCTATAGTTACAGTTTTGAAGGATATTGGAAAGATGTCGGAACCATAGAAAGTTACTATGATGCTAATATGGATTTATTAAGTGCCCAACCGGAATTTGATCTTTTTGATACCACCACTCGGGTGTTTTCTAACAGTGATATTCTTCCGCCCCAATATATTGGTGAAAAGGCCCGAGTTAAGAACTCCCTGATAAGTAATGGCTGCACGATCTTAGGGGAAGTCATAAACTCTATCTTAGCCCCCGGTGTTTATGTTGGGGAGGGAGCCATAGTCCATAATTCCCTACTTCTCCCTAACTCCACGGTATCCTGTGAATCTTGGGTTCGTAAGGCTATTATAGGGGAGCACTCAGTGATTGGGGCCTACTGTTCGATTGGAATTAAGATAGGAACCAATCCCAGACAAGCTGGAATAACTGTGATCGAAGATAATACCCTTATTGAGGAAGATACCCTCGTCGAAGAAGGGAAGAACGTCTACCGAGGTTCAGTAGCCTAAGAATAGTTATAGGGGGGAAGAGAGATGAGCAAATTCATAGGAGTGATTGCCTGTAATTATCGGACGGATCTCCTCCAAAGTATGATCACGAGTAGGCCGATTGCAGCTCTTCCTTTTGGTGGGAGATACAGGCTTTTAGATTTTCCTTTATCGGGTATGGTGAACTCAGGACTTAGAACAGTGGGGATTATAACCCCCTATCGCTATAGGCCGATTCTAGATCACCTTGGGGCAGGTAAGGAATGGTATTTAGATCGTAAAGTGGGTGGGCTATTTATCCTTCCTGGATCTAGGCAAGGAAAATATTCTCGGAATAATAAATTTGCTTTGCGAGATTTTGTGAAAAATATTGAGTTTCTGGAAAGGGATCGGGCTGATTACGTCATAATTAGTGGATGTAGTAATATTTTCAATCTAAATTATAATGAAGTAATGGCGAAATTTGGAGATAAAAATTCGGATCTGATTATGATCTATAAAGAACTATGTCTTGAAGAGAAAGAAGATTGCCAAGGTGTGGTTCTGCAAGTAGACGAGAATCAGATGGTAGTTAAACTGGAAAGTTCATTGGGGAGAGAGAAGCAAATTGTTAAATTTTTTGCAGATACTTTTATCGTAAAAAGAAAATTGCTTCTGGATATCCTCAAGAATTATGAAGGTATCGAAGAAATGGATCTCCTAGATATTCTGGAAGAAAATATTGAAATGTTTAGGATAGCTGCTTATCCTCTTTCCGGCTATTTTGGGAGAATCACTTCTATCCGGAGTTATTACCTACGGAGTATGGATATGCTGAATCACTCGGTACGAAATGAGCTTTTCATGAAAACTAATAGAATTCATACTAAAATTAAAGACAATCCTCCGACCAAATATGGGACTCAGTGTTCCATTCGAAACTCCCTAATATCAAGTGGCTGTACTATTCAGGGTAACGTTAGAGATAGTATCGTCTTTCGTGGGGTACGGATTGAGGCAGGGGCAAGTGTTACTAAAAGTATAATTATGCAAAAATGTGTGATCGGTGAGGAAGCCGTTTTGGAAAATGTCATTATTGATAAATACGGCCAAGTGAATACCGGGGCTGTTATTAATGGGCAAGACCATTCTCCGGTAGTAATAAATAAATACATGGTGTTGTAATCTTGGGAAAGGAGGAAATATGTTAAAGGTCTTATTCGTTATAGCTGAGGCCTATCCCTTTGCGAAGACCGGCGGTTTGGGAGATGTAGGGGGTTCTCTCCCCGTCGCCTTGAATAACTCCAGAACTAAAGTGCGGGTGATGATGCCAAAGTATGGCTGTATCCCTGGAGAATATCTTGAACAGATGAGAGTAGTTACCAGCTTTAAAGTTGAGCTGGCCTGGAGGAGAATAGAATGCAGCATAGAAGAATTGGAATACCTTGGGACCCATTTTTACTTTCTAAACAATGAACACTATTTTCGGCAAGAAAAACTTTATGGCTATGACAATGATGGGGAACGTTTTGCTTTGTTTTGTAAAGCAGTCTTAGAAAGCTTGACTTATCTGAATTTCCAACCGGATATTATCCATTGTAATGATTGGCATACTGCCCTTATACCCCTAATGCTTCAGGAGGATTACGGCCATAATCCTTACTACTATAATATGAAGACAGTGTTGAGCATTCATAATCTCAAATACCAGGGAGCCTTTCCGACGTCTGTTTTCGATGATGTTTTGGGTTATGGAGGGCATAAGACAGCTTGGGAGAAACTAGAATTTTATGGTGAAGTCAATTATCTGAAAGCCGGACTTCTCGCGGCCGATCTGCTGACCACAGTTAGTCCGACCTATGCCCAGGAGATTCAAAATTCTTACTTTGGAGAGAATCTTGATGGAGTTTTAAGGCAAAGAAAGAGCAGATTAAGCGGTATTCTTAACGGAATAGATACTAACAAATATGATCCTCTGATTGACCCCCATTTAGCAGTCAATTATCGCAGTTCTCTTTGTAAAAAGGGAGAAAACAAGAAGGCTTTGCAAGAAATTCTTAATCTTTCTGTGCGGGTGGATTTACCTCTTATCGCACTAGTATCTCGTTTGGTAGATCAAAAAGGTCTTGACCTTATGGCCCACGTTTTAGAAGAAATGTTAAGTATGGAATTACAGATGGTCATTCTTGGAACCGGGGATCAAAAGTATGAAGAAATGTTTTCTCATTTTGCCCATAAATATCCTTCTAAAATTGCAGTTAGAATTATGTTTAACGAAGCTTTAGCCCATCAAATATATGCCGGTGCAGATATTCTCTTAATGCCTTCCCAATATGAACCCTGTGGATTATCGCAGATGATCGCTATGCGTTATGGAACTATTCCCTTAGTTCGGGAAACTGGCGGCTTGAAAGATAGTGTCCTACCATATAATGAATTCACAGGAGAAGGTAATGGATTTAGTTTTGCCAATTATAATGCCCATGAATTATTGTTCACTGTCCAAAGAGCGGTGAAGCTTTTCTTCGAAGATAAAATTGCCTGGAAGGGATTAGCGGAAAATGCCAGAAAAAGTGATTTTAACTGGGAAGGATCAGCCAAACAGTACCTAGAACTGTACCGTTCACTTAGTTAAGGACGAAAAACTATCGTATAACTAAGGAACTGATAGCGGGAATGAAAAGGCGGGGTCGTCGTGTCGAAATTACAGGTTTATCATAATTCCTATGAGAAGAATTATCGGGAACCATTTGGGGCTGTTCCGTGCGGGCAGAAGGTGGTCTTAAGGCTTAAGATCAGCAGTGATCTTCCTGTTCAAGAATGTCTGCTTCGGGTCTGGAAAAAAGAAAACCAAGAAAAACTCTTACCGATGAAGGTAAAGGAGACAAAGAAACACGAAGAAAACGAAGAAGAAAAGAAAC
Source organism: uncultured Peptococcaceae bacterium (assembly GCA_937892995.1). Classification (GTDB taxonomy): domain Bacteria; phylum Bacillota; class Desulfitobacteriia; order Desulfitobacteriales; family Syntrophobotulaceae; genus CALBJS01. Next base: position 7,716 of record CALBJS010000144.1, read on the forward strand.
AGGATGGCCAAAAACAACAGAAAGATCGGCATAAAGATGAGCTGAAGAGTGAAAAGTCAGTCCAAATTTTCGAGATAGAATATATATTCCAAGAGGCTGGACTAGTATGGTATTTTTTTAAGTTCGAAGTGGGGAGCAGTACCTATTACTATCTAAATAATCGTGATGAATTGGGGGGGGAAGGGGAACTCTCGGAGAGGGAAGGGCCATCTTATCAAATAACGGTATTTAAGAAATCCCCGGTGCCTGAGTGGTTAAAAAAAGGGATCATGTATCAAATTTATGTGGATCGCTTCTTTAACGGTAATCCTAAGCAGGAAATCCTGAATCCTAAGAAAGGAAGTCTATTACATGGTGATTGGTATGATACTCCTTTCTATCTTAAGGATGAAAAAGGAAGAGTATTACGTTGGACGTTTTTTGGCGGAAATCTCTTAGGGGTTATAGAAAAACTGCCCTATCTTGAAGAACTGGGAATCTCAATTATTTATTTTAATCCTATCTTTGAGGCTGCCAGTAATCATAAATACGATACTGGGAACTATTTAAAAATTGACCCTATGTATGGGGATAATGAAACATTTGCTAGACTTGTCCAGGAAGCTGAAAAATATGGGATAGCCATTATTCTGGATGGCGTTTTCAGTCATACCGGCAGTGACAGTATCTACTTTAATAAGTACGGTAACTATCCGGGGCTAGGGGCTTTCCAATCTGAAGATTCACCTTATTATCCTTGGTATAAGTTTAAGGACTGTCAGGGAGAATATGAATGCTGGTGGGGGGTGGATGACCTTCCTAATGTCAATGAACTTGAGCCTTCTTATACGGAATTCATCTTTGGAGGAAAAAACAGCGTTATTCGTCATTGGATGGGAAAAGGTGTAAAAGGCTGGAGACTAGATGTTATCGATGAATTGCCGGATGAGTTCGTAAAGGAATTACGACAAGCTGTCAAAAAAGCAGATCCACAAGCCGTGCTTATTGGAGAAGTGTGGGAAGATGCCTCTCGAAAAGTAAGCTATGGAAAACAGCGAGAATATTTTTGGGGTGAGGAATTAGACTCAGTAATGAACTATCCTTTAAGAAAGATACTCCTTGATTATATTTTAGGAAGGATTAATGCTGAGATTTCGTACAAGAAGCTAATGAGTCTCTTCGAGAATTATCCCCGTGAAAACTTTCTAGCCGCCATGAACATTCTTGGGAGTCATGATCGGGCCAGAGTGCTTACTCTCTTGGGAGAGGCACCTGCCGAAGAAAGTCTTACCGAAGTCGGTAAAGAAAATTACCGACTTCCTGCTGAAGCTCGGAATAAAGCAGTACAAAGATTAAAGCTTCTGGTCTTGGTACAGATGACCTTACCTGGAGCACCATGTGTTTATTATGGTGATGAGGTAGGGGTCGAAGGATTTTCCGATCCTTATAATCGAGGAACATATCCTTGGGGGAAGGAAGATCAGGAGATACTAAAGTGGTATAAGAAGCTTATTCGTTTACGTCGGGAGTATCATTTTCTTAACGAGGGGGAATTCTCTCCTTTTTATTATGGGACTGAGATATTGGGCTATCGTCTTCAGAGCCCTAGCGAGGACAGAGATGAAGAAATAATTGTAGGTATTAATCGTAATAGTCTAGAGGATTCTCAATTAGAGTTAACAATCCGGGGAAAGGGAAAGACACTCTCGGAGGATACTGCTATTGGGGATAGTGATAGCATTTTAGTTCTAGATTTGCTTAAGGGAGAAAGACTCCAAGCTGACTACGATTCTAAGGGACTAGTCCGGAGTATTTCACTGAACCTTAAACCTCTGGAGGGGAAAATACTTTATATCTCTGTCTCCAAAGAGATATTTACCACGAAATTACGGGATCGCTCCTGTGGGATACTCCTACATCTAACTTCCCTTCCATCTTCTTGGGGAATAGGAGATATGGGGAATGGAGCGAAAAAGTTCATAGATTTCCTAGCTGCTTCCAAACAAAAGCTATGGCAGATCTTACCTCTTAATCCTCTAGGGATAGGTTATTCACCCTATCAGAGCTCATCGATATTTGCGGGAAATACCCTCCTTATCAGCTTAGACGCTTTACAGGAAGAGGGCCTCTTAACTAAGGAAGAAGTTCAGGAGGGATTAATATCTTTTGCCCTCGAAAATGAAGAGTCCGACCCGGTTAAAGTGGACTATCAATTAGTCGGGGAAATAAAAGCCCGACTTTTGCTCAAAGCTTTTTTACGTTTCCGGATTTGGATGAACAAAGAGAAGACCGGCCTCTTAAGGAAAAATGGTGGAGGAAAATATCTTTCCTATTTGCGGTATCTTAAATTCTTAGAAGAAAATGAATTTTGGCTTGAAGATTACTGCCTCTATACCGTATTAAAAGGGCAGAGAAAGGGCTTAGCCTGGTATGAATGGGAGAAACCTTTTGCTTTACGGGAAGCGAGGGCTTTAAACTCTTTACGAGGAGAATTCAAGGAAGGGTTAGATTACCATCGCTTTTTACAGTATACATTCTTCCATCAATGGCAAAAACTAAAAAGATATGCTCAGAGCCAAGGAATTAAAATCATAGGTGACCTTCCAATCTATGTAGCTGGGGATAGCTGTGATACCTGGGTTAATAAGGAGTTCTTCAAATTGGATAGCGAGGGGAAGCCAACGGCTGTGGCCGGGGTTCCGCCCGATTATTTTAGTGCCACAGGGCAACTTTGGGAAAATCCCTTGTATGACTGGAGAAAGATGGAGGAAGACGGCTATTCCTGGTGGAAGGAGAGAGTTAGGCAAGTATTGAAAATTTATGACTATGTACGCTTAGATCATTTCCGGGGATTCGAAGCCTATTGGGAGATTCCTGCCGGGCAGGACAATGCTATTAATGGTCGTTGGTTGAAAGGTCCCGGCAAGAAATTCTTCGAAGTTCTAAGGAAGGAATTTGGTGAATTGCCCTTTATAGCTGAAGATCTGGGATTTCTAACCCCAGAAGTTCATAACTTGAGGAATATCTTAGGATTTCCGGGTATGAGAGTCTATCAGTTTGAAGCGGCCTCCTTGAAAAATGGAAAAAACGGAGAAGAAGAACTAATGGATACAATCTATTATTCGGGGACGCACGATAACGATACTCTTTTTGGCTGGTATTTAAATAATCAAAAGAAAAACTCTTCAAGAAAACATACTTTGAATAAAATTCTAGAGCGGATTTATCAAAGCTCAGCTCCTTGGGTTATCATTCCTCTTCAGGACATCCTCGGTCTAGGTAGTGAGGCCAGGATGAATACTCCCGGTACTATCGGGGGAAATTGGATGTGGAGGATGCAGGAACAAGATCTGACAGAAGGTAAAAAAGAATGGTTGAAGGATATGACAGTCAAGAGTGGTCGGGGTGTCTAATTGTTACTTATGGCTGGAGTATTAAAAAGCTATGAGGAAGAGGTGCTAAATTGAAAAAGACATACTGGGAAAAATTTTGTCGGTACTTTTTCGCTGATGAAGAATTGGGATTACAACTTGATATCAGCAGAGTAAAATTTTCGGAAGACTATCTGCCGAAGATGGAAGGTCGAATTCAAGCTGTCTATACCGAAATAAAAGCACTGGAAGCAGGTTCGATTGCTAATCCGGATGAGGGCCGAATGGTGGGACATTACTGGTTGCGAAAACCTGAACTTGCTCCTACGCCGAAGATTACTGTTGAGATCAAAGCAACTCTTCAAGCTATAAAAAGTTTTACCTCCCAAATCCATGCCGGGATAGTGCGTGGGGAAAAAGGCGGCCTATTACGCAACGCTTTAATTATCGGTATCGGCGGTTCGAGCTTAGGGCCACGCTTTGTCGCCGATGCTTTGGGGAAAGATACTGATAAGCTGAAGTTATTTTTTATTGACAATACTGATCCTGATGGCCTGGATAGGGTACTCTCCTTGCTCCAAGATGAGCTGGCTGTTACTTTGACAATAGTAATTTCTAAAAGCGGTAGTACGATTGAGACTAGAAACGGCATGGCAGAGGTTCGGCAGTATTATCGGAATAAAGGACTGGACTTTACCAAACATGCCGTGTGTATCACTCAAAGAGGGAGTCTTCTAGATAGGATAAGTTCTGAAGAGGGTTGGCTTAAGGTTTTCCCGATGTGGGAATGGGTCGGGGGGCGAACTTCAGTGCTCTCTGCGGTAGGACTTCTCCCTTTAGCTCTCCAGGGCTTAGATATCGATCTTCTCCTGGAAGGGGCTCGAAAATGTGATGAGCTTACTCGGCGAGAAGAAACCAAGAAGAATCCGGCAGCCCTGTTGGCCTTGATGTGGTATACAATCACAGGGGGACAAGGCGGTAAGCTAATGGTCATGTTACCTTATAAAGATAGGCTTGAGTTTTTTACTAAGTATTTACAGCAACTTCTTATGGAGTCCTTAGGCAAAGAGAAGGACTTAGAAGGGAGGACGGTTAAGCAGGGAATTGCAGTACTGGGAAATAAGGGTTCAACTGATCAGCATTCCTATCTTCAACAACTCCTGGAAGGGC
>CALBJS010000145.1 GCA_937892995.1 uncultured Peptococcaceae bacterium
TCGTTCCAGCCCCCCCGCTCCCAACATCCTGTCGGATTTGTCGGGATCGGGTGGGCTGGAACCGGCGGCGGGGGGCTATCAAGTATATGGTACATGATCATGGTCCTGGGGGGTGGGGTGTGTGTGATAAAAGAAAGACCAAAGAGCACCTGGCGACACTACCAGTAAAGGCATAACGGGAGCGCACTGATCAAAATAAACAAAAAACAAAGGCGAAACTGATCAGAAAGGGGTGAAGTAAAATGAAGCGGATCATGCTAACTCAGCGAGACCTGGAACTTTTTCTGTGGATCAACTCATTCAAGTATGTGCAAGCACAGCATATATTTCACAAATTCCAAGTTTCGAAAAATTTCTATAGGCGGCTGCGATTCTTGACTCAAAATGAATTTCTTGCTTACGAAGCTATTTTCCGCGGTATACCTGGCCACTACATGTGTACTAAAAAAGCTACCGACGTGGCCCAGGATGAACTTTCACCGCCGAGGACGGTGGACCTGGCAGCTTATCATCATGACATGAAATTGGTTGACTTGGCATTGGAGATGGAACGCCGAACTCATGGTCGATGGATTACGGAGCGAAGGTTAAGAAGCACGATCGGCGAGGAAGGTTTAAGACGGTTTAACCAGCATTATCCCGATGGTCTCCTTTTGTTGGATAACGGTGAGAAAAAATATCGAATTGCAATCGAACTCGAACACCTGAACCGTAAGTCAAAAAAACGGTTGGCCAAGATTATTGAAAAATATCTTGATGGTTCAAGTTCTGTTGGCCACGCTGACCAGGTGGCCTATTTTTGTTGCTCTCAGGCAATCCAGCAAAAAGTTTCCGGAGTGGTGAAAAGTCTAGCTGCCGACCGGCTGGTCGAAGTCCGTCTATTGAGTGAAATTCTCCAAGGGGGGAAGAAAGAGGCATGAGGGATGGAGATGCTACTGAATCTTACATCTGGTTATTGGTTATTGCCATGGCAATTTTCTTCCTGCCGGGGGTAATATATGCAGTCATAATATTTCTGCTTGTCCGTCAGTATGATGATTGGCGCTTAATCGGACCAATCCTGGGAGTGTCACTCCTGGTTGGGATCATCATTGTGCACTCTACTGGAGGGCTACAGCCATGGTTTGGCTGGTATATTTTGATATTTGCTGATTGCGGGAAAAACCTTGTTGCTGGCAAATATCTCTCCCATTTCCCGGTTAAAGCGTTATTTTCCATCATGTTTGTAACCGGTCCGCCTATTGGAGCTGTAGCTGCCGTTCTCGCCACAAGAAATTTCCCTGGGATTTCTGGTTCCCGACCCCGTGGACCAAAGAAAAACCCAGGAATTAAAAGGGTAATAGAAAATTTGAAGCTGTCCCGTATTTCTAAAACGAGACATCCGGATGGGAAAACACTGCTTGGCATTTCTCAAAATAGAAAGACAGTGGTCAGTCATGCAGACCGAGAACTAAACCAACATTGTTTCATGATCGGCACGACCGGATCCGGCAAAACCGTTACGCTGTCAAACTTCGCTGAATCTGCAATTCAACGAGGGATACCTTTGATATATGTGGATGGAAAGGGCGAAGTAAAACTTGTAGAACAACTCAAAACTCTAGCTAAAAAACATGGCCGGAAATTCTATCTCTTTTCAGTAAACGACCACCCAGACGGATGCCGGTGGAACCCCCTTTCCAAAGGCAGAGCAACCGAACTCAAAGATAAATTAATTTCACTGACCGATTGGTCGGAGCCGCACTACCGGTACGAGGCTGAGCGATATCTGCAGGCAGTATTCAAAGTGTTTGAAGCACTGCACATTAGACCTGATATTCCAGAAGTGGCTCAATATCTTTACCCGAAAGCGGCACAAAGACTGGCAAGAGACATACAGGATGATGGTCTCAGAAAAAGACTCTTGGAAGAGCTTCGGGCTGATAAGACTGTCGAAGGCATGGCCAACCGTATCGCAGTTTTGGCCGCCAGCGAGATTGGAGAACTTTTCCGGGGTGATAGAGAACCATCACCAGTGATGGAAACTAAAGAGAAAACCATTAAATTGGGTGGCTTACTGGGATTAGAGGATGAACAGCAAGATGACACAGCAACTCTTACCCACGCACCGGTAAAAGATAATCGACCGGTCCTCGATCTCGACCAGGCGGTCAGGGAAAAGGCTGTTGTTTTGTTTTCATTGAACTCACTGCGGTTTCGGGAATTTTCACAATTAATAGGCCGAGTTGTGGTGAACGACCTCAGGACCACTATTGCGAGGAGGTATGACCAACCGGATAGAGATTTTATTTTCGGGATATTCGATGAGTTTCATGTCTTTGCATCCCTTCAGGTTGTGGACATCTTGGCTCAGGCCAGGGGTGCAGGGTTCTGTACCATTATTGCGACACAGAGTTTATCAGACCTCGACCTAGTGGACAGAGACCTAACCGGTAGAATTGTAGAGAATTGCAACACTTTTGTCATCCAGGCACAGAACTACCCGGAGAATGCTGAGAGATTAGCTTCAATAATTGGAACCCGGGAATCTCTAGCACGAACCTTTCAAGTCGAGGGACATTTAATGCAGGTTGGAACTGGTATGGGCAGTTGGCGGGAAACAAAAGAGTTTATCGTTCATCCGGATGAAATAAAAAGGCTGAAAACCGGTGAGGCCGTGCTTGTTAGAAAAGCTGGGAATCATGACATTGAAAGAGTCTGGGTGAGAATGCCCAAGATGTGAGCCGCCCGCATCGTGTTGCATCCGCACACCATGCGGGCTGATAGATAAAGGAGACCGCCGCCGCCACACTCTCCGGACATAAGCAGTGCTTTTGGGCCATGTCCGGAGAGAGTGGCTTCCCCGGCGGTTTTTAGCGGAAAGGACTGCAAAGCGTTCGTCTAATTTTGGGTTATTCGTTGGTAGCAACTCACGCCTTGCAGTCCTAAAAGAGATTTTGTCTTTCGGCCTGCGAGATTGTGCGCTTCGGCGGGCTTTCGTGTTGTCAAGGGTAAAGTGAACGGCTCCGAAAATTTTTTCTATGTAAGTAGTATGAATGAGAAAAATTTTCTCCGCCGCCCTTGACAACCGCCCGCCTACGCTAAATTTGGCAGCTAAGCCGAAAGGCAAAAAAATCTAAATGGGAGATGAAACAGATGAAGTTTAAGAGCAAGGCACACCAGGATTTGTTCAATGTTCTGGTTGAGAAGGCGGGGCAAGGGGGTGATCCTGAATATTCCGCAGCTATTTACGTGCTGTCGGCCATCGGAAAGGAAGTAAGCAAGTATGTGCTGTCAGGAGAAATCAAATTTCCTGCACTCTTTAAGGCAGCAGAGGTTTGGAGTTCTGGAGAAAAGGCACTGTTGAGGTTGGCCGCAACGCTTTTCAACGCGGGGACATGGCCTGTGGCCGTCGATGATGTTTTCTATCATCTGGATGGTGAGAACCAGCTGGTAGCCGTAAGGGGTCTGGCGATTCGGTACATGGGGTTGCTGTAAAGATCACATAATTACTCTTATGCGAAACTATTGCCATAAAAACGACATTATATCCCATAATATATGATTTTATATGGAAGGGATAAAAGGATAAATGGAGAAGATCCCATTGAAAGCGTTTTGTTCCATTAATCATCTAATATCTCTTTCTAATCGCTATATTGAAATTGTTGGGGGATTATGGAGGTAAAATTAAAATATCCCATCAGCAAAGCAGTGCGGAGACTCTCTTTTGAGCCTCCGAATAACTACAATTAAAAAAAGGGAGAGGAATGTCTTTGTTTAAAAAGAAGATTATTTGTATAGGTACAGCAGCCGTATTGTTTCTCGCCATGGCACTTCCTGTGCTTGCCAATAGCGGAAATTATGCCTGGAAAATGCCGTGGGATGGCTACTACGTCAGTGGCTGGGACAATGGAGTTACATATAACTTAACAGCTGGTAACCTTACCTTTTCAGGTAGTGTATGGCAGTATGAAGAGAAAGTTGGGGCTTTTTACCCTCCGTATAGTGTAACCACGGAAGTATGGAGAGACGACCCTATATGGGATACGAAGATTGGCTCATACACCGTTACTCCATCCACAACCTTGAATGACAAGAAATCCTTTTCAAAGAACCTTGGTTCCATTATTGCCGATACTTACTACATAGTAGCAAACAAACAAAATACGGATGGATGGAGTACTGCCGGGTCAGGAACATTGAAGAGTCAATAAGAGTTTAGGCTTAGGTTGTAGGTTGGGTAATGCCCCGCCTACAACCTAATTATTCGGTAGATCCCATGGAATGCCCATTCCACTAGTATGGAGTGGATGTTTTGGTCGCGTGCTTTATCAATCTTCAATCTTAGAAAAGCCAATTATACTCTCTACTTGAGCTTGTAAGGGATAGTTGGATAAAATACTTCTAGATGAAGCAACAAACTTTTTGTTCAAAAGCACTCTCTCTACCATTAGCTGAGCTTTGATAATTCAGGTTTTATATACTATAATTTGGAGGGATATTTTTTGGCAAAGATGATTAATTTTGAAGGCATAACATTGTTGATGTTACCTGTACTTGTTGTACTTCTTTTTTATTTCTGGAAAAAGCAAAAGCGAAACATCAGTTTTTTATTTTGCTTTTCCGTCTTCTTTGTATATTTACTTTACGTTGCAGGGGTTACAATACTCCCCATACGTCTATTTGATTCTTCATACACCCAAAGTATGAGGGAAGCGTTCAGTTGGACATCCTTCATCAACTTAATCCCTTTCTGCGGGATGTCGACCGAGTATTTTTTTTCAAAACAAGTTATGGGGAACGTGCTGCTCACAGTACCGTTTGGACTTGGGTTGCCTTTTATAGCTGCTACCAATTTTAGGTCTATTGCCTGGAAGGGACTGTTGTTCACAGTATCGATAGAGCTTATCCAGCTATTGACAAACGTAACCTACATCGCTGGTTATGGATACAGACAAGTCGACATAAATGATATATTGTTCAATTTTCTGGGAACGATGATAGGTTACAGTCTATTCCGCAGTATCGTTTGGCTGTACCGAAAAACCCCGATGGAAAACCAGCCTGTAGTTGGCGTATGGGAACACATGCATACTGTTCTAACAACAAGTTGGAAGGAGCAAAAAGAACGAAAATATCATTAAAAATCAATAAATTAATTGGCAAATAACTATAGTTGTTGACTATAAGTTTGCACATTCTTTGTCCCTGACCTTTGCAGAATTAAAAGACCCAAATTTACCTTGTAATCTGCAAAAATTGCAGGAACAATTTCTGAACAATTTGCACATTAGCAATTTTACTGTCTTGCAAATTAAATGGTTCAAAATAGATAAAAAAAAGGCCGGAATGGATACCGGCCCCGTCAAGAAATTACATGCCCAGTTCAATTGCAGCCTGCCTTACAGAATCCTCATCGCTGGTCTTTAGCCCCTTTTGACAGCCGAAAATCAAGCTGGTAGTGGCAAGATTATT
>CALBJS010000146.1 GCA_937892995.1 uncultured Peptococcaceae bacterium
CCTAGTGCGGCGATGTCATGGAAGACAAGGAGCCGCGAGTAGGAAGTTTGAGTACCATCCAGGGCTGAAAGTACTCGTAAGGGGAGGATAGGTCGTTGCGACGCGTGAAGGCTTTGGATAGCCTTCACGGGATGGACTAGTACCGCGGAGGGATAGGAGGTCCGAGAGCGGCCCAGGTAAAAGAAGAGACTATCTTGAACAAAGGTAGTCTATTAGTATTTAATTTACTGAAGATGAAGAAATCAAAAAAGTTCAGACGGCTTTGGAAAAACAAAGGGTAAGAGTTTTTTTATTGGTTAGGATTTTCGTTGCTATACAATAGCAATGAAAAATCTGAATTTTTCGCGTCTGGACCGGGACAAAGTGAGATTCCTTATTCAAAACAGAGCTAATATTATCGGGTTAGTCTGACGAATAAGTTAATGTCGATAGGTTATTTTAAAAGAATAGATAATCTATAACCATTAGTATGTCATATGTAATTATCGATAATAAAAACTATCGACAATTTTTCTTAATTTATTTGAAAAAGGAGATGTTTTTAAACTACAATATATAGGATATGAAACGAAGATGCTTTTAGGATATGTGATAAATGCCTTGAGGCACCCGTATAAAAATTGTTAGATTAAGAAAGAAGAAGGATGGTAATGAAACAATTAACTTACCCTAATATTATTGATGTCCATACGCATATCTATCCCGAAAAAATTGCCGCTAAGGCACTGGTTAATATCGGAAACTATTATAACGTTCCGATGCGTTGCAAAGGAACTGCCGAAGACCTACTTATACTAGGAACTCAAGCAGGTATAAGTAAATTTGTTATTTCATCTGTAGCTACAACTGTTGAACAAGTTCCGGCCATTAACAACTTTATAGCTTCTGTTGCTTCAAGAAACTCTCGTTTTATTGGCTTTGGTACAATACATCCTGACTTTCCTGATCCGGAAAAGGAAATTCAACGAATTATTTCTTTAGGCTTAAAAGGTATTAAGCTTCATCCTGACTGTCAGAAATTCTACGTCGATACCGCTAGAATGTTGCCTATTTATGAAAAACTGGAAGGGAAACTCCCCATTTTATTCCATGTAGGAGATAGAAGAACCGATTATTCTAGTCCGCAACGCTTAGCTAACATTTTGGATAAATTCACAGGACTTATTTGTATTGCTGCTCATTTGGGAGGATACAGGGTGTGGGAAACACAAGGGCATATTCTTATCGGTAAAAATCTTTACCTTGATACATCAAGTTCACTTATGTTTTTGGATCGGCAAAAGGCTCTGAGTATTATCCGTAAACACGGTGTCGATAAAGTTCTTTTTGGTACTGATTATCCTGTGTGGAGTCGTAAAGAAGAATTGCAACATTTTTTTGAGTTAGGACTTACCGAAGAAGAAAATTATAAGATTTTATATTTAAATGCCAAAAAACTGTTTACAAAGACGTATAGTTGCGAATAAAGGATCCTTCTAACCGTATTGTATAATCGTACTGCGGTAGCCCGTTAATGTTTGGGTTACTGGGAAAATATGAATTATACTTAGAACCAACGCTACATTTCAGAACGAAAAAGGCATATGAAATCCATTAAGATAACAATTACAAAAAAAGTACCCGATAATAAATCGGGTAATAGAGGGGTTAGATAATATTGAGGAGGAGTAGATGAGAATGCACCAGTGTGTATACACTGGTCTCAATGAATATACAACTCCACATAAATATTTTACAATATTTATAAGAAATTAGCCAGGCCAATTATATAAGTCTTAAAATTAAGATTATTCAGCAATAAATTAAACATATTATAATTTTTATTTGTATATTATTTTAACATCATTTTCCCCGATCATGAAAAATAATTATTGTTAAATCAATTAGAATCATGTTTATAATGAGGGTAAGTTGTTCTTGTGAAAATTAAAGTGTAAAATTAGTTGTTAAAAGAAAAAATATTTTCTTTAATTTTATTTTAAAAGAGAGTGGTATATTTTGGATAAGGCTTATAGAATTCATATTAATGGAATAGTTCAGGGTGTGGGGTTTAGACCATTTATCTATAGAATAGCTCAAGAAATGAATATTAAAGGATGGATAAATAATTCTAGTTCTGGGGTAGAAATCCATGCAGAAGGGAAAAATTTGGATTATTTTTTTCATAGAATCTTGGAAGAGAAACCACCTCTCGCCATTATTATTTCTATAGACAAAATTGAAATACCCAAAAAGGGGTTTTCTGATTTTAATATTGTTGAAAGTCAAAAAGTAGATAAAAATGATGTACTTATTTCTCCTGATGTAGCTACATGTAGTGATTGTTTACAAGAGATGTTTAATAAAACCAATAGAAGATATCACTATCCTTTTATTAACTGTACCAATTGTGGTCCCCGCTATTCAATTATTTATGATAGACCATATGATCGTGTTAAAACGACTATGAAGACTTTTCCTATGTGTGGAAAGTGTCAAGGGGAGTATGAAGATCCTCTTAATAGGAGATTTCATGCTCAACCAATTGCATGCGATGTCTGTGGTCCGGCACTAAAATTATTAGATGCGAAAGGTAGTACGATTCAAGATGAAGGGATAGGTATTGAATTATTGGAATCAGGTGCAATTCTAGCCGTAAAAGGTTTAGGTGGATTCCATCTTGTATGTAATGCTTATGACAATGAAGCTGTAAGTAGATTAAGAAAAGTAAAAGAACGGGGTGCTAAACCCTTTGCCTTAATGGCAAGAAATCTAGAAACTGCTGCCAAGGAAGTTAGGATTTCGGATCAAGAAAAAAATATTTTAGCAAGCCCTTCAGCCCCTATCGTTCTCTTATCAAGAACAAAGACCAAAAATACTAAGATATCCCCAGCTGTTGCTCCCGGCTTGCATACCCTCGGCATAATGCTTCCTTATACTCCCGTTCACCACCTACTCTTTAGAGGTAATTTTGACTTTCTAGTTATGACGAGTGCCAATCTGAGTGGGCAACCTTTAATCTATGAAAATGATACTGCCCTTCAAGGCTTAGAAGGAATAGCTGATTATTTTTTGATTCATGATAGAGATATCTATCATCCGTGTGATGATTCTGTTGTTCAGGTAATTGGTTGCAAAATGACCTTTATCAGGAGAGCGAGAGGTTATGTACCTCTTCCTTTGTTATTTTCAGAAGAGTTTGAGGTTCCTATAGCTGGGTTAGGTGGAGAGATGAAAAATGCTTTTTGTCTTGCCTCGGGAAAAATGGCCTTCATGAGTCAATTCATTGGGGATATGCATGGCCTTGCTAACTTTGAACGTTTCACACAAGAGTATTATTCTTATCAAAAGGTTGTAAATGTTTTCCCCCAAAAAATTGCCTATGACTTACATCCGGAATATGCCACTACAAAAATGGCAAAAGAGATGAATTGCACCAAGTACCCGGTCCAACATCACCATGCTCATCATGTAAGTGTTATGGGCGAGTATCAATTTAATTCACCTATGCTTGGTTTAATATGTGATGGTACCGGCTATGGCGAAGATGGTAAGATCTGGGGATTCGAATTCATTTTTGGTAACGCCCAGGGTTATGAACGCCGAGGGCATCTCGAATATTTGCCTTTACCAGGTGGGGACGCAGGTGCAAAGCACCCTCTACGGATTGCCTATGCTTATTTAAAAAAGTCTTTTTCTGATGAAAAATGGAATGCAACTGCATCACTTTGGGAGAAGCTTTCATTGCAAGAGAGGGTTATCCTCGACGGTCAAATAAAAAGTGGATTTCAGATGTTTGATACTTCAAGTGCTGGTCGTTTTTTTGATGCTATAAGTGGACTGTTAGGAGTCTGTACAAAGGTTACTTATGAGGGACAAGCCGCAATCGAACTTGAGAGTGTTGCTACTCTATGGTTTAAAGGGACTGAGAATAGAACCAGTGCTTCGGAAAACAGAACAAATATAAGTATGGAAAATCTAGAATACGAAAAAGAAAAGAATATCATCAGGGGGGTAAAAAATGCGGCACTTTGCAGGCTTGTTAAGACTAATGAACTTCTAGTAGACTTCGAAATTTCTCCGGGTTTTTTTGATGAAAATCAGCTAAAGCTTGTTGAACGCTATAATTATCTTACTAAGGAACTATCTGCAGGAGAATTATATCCTATTTGGCTAGAAGTTAAGGAGGGGATGATTATAGCCAAGCTGGATTTATTATTAGGTGAGGTAGCCAGAGATTACCTCCAAGCAAAACCTATCGGTGAGATAGCGTTTCGTTTCCATTATTCTTTGGCAATCTCCATGTTGGAAACGGCTATGATCATTGGTATAAAGAATAATACAATGATTATTGGGGGCGGAGTGTTCCAGAATAAACTGCTTACGGAGACACTGATTTTTTTAGCTCAAAAGGTTGGTGTTCAAATATATTTTCCGACTCAATTACCTTTAGGCGATGGTGGCTTAGCCCTTGGTCAAGTGCTAATAGCGAATAAAATGAAATCGGTAGATTAATTATTAATTTATCCTATTCTTTATATCTTCATGAATTTATATCTTGTAAATTTTGTTTAAGCCTTTTTGCTCATAATAGTTTTACGTGGTAAACTATATTAGTTAAACAATCATTTTAATTAGGGATATGATTACAAAATAACAATAAATAAGAATTCACTAGTTGTAATATATATAGGTACTTATCCTTGTTTGGACTTGAAAAATACATGATTAGGAGACGAAGCAAGATACATGATCGCCTCATTTTTTGGATCTATCTGTTGTATTGGTTGTGTCGCTCTGACTCTGATTTGGCTTGTTTTCTAGTATCTATGTCTTTCTTGATTTGGAACATAAAATAGATAACTTATAATTTGCAGGGGGGAATTAGTGTGGCTGGTCATTCGAAATGGGCAAACATCAAACATAAAAAGGCCAAGACAGATGCTGTTAAGGGTAGGCTTTTTGCTAAACTTGCAAGAGAGATTATCGTAGCCGCTCGTGCTGGAGGAGCAGATCCAAACGGAAATTTCCGTTTAAAGATCGCTATTGACAATGCTAAGGCAGCGAATATGCCTAATGATAATATTCAAAGGGCTATTCAAAAAGGTGCTGGAGACGGGGAAGGTATAAACTATGAAGAGCTTCGCTATGAAGGTTATGGTCCTGGTGGCGTTGCTATTATGGCTGATGTTATGACGGATAATAGAAACAGAACTGCTTCGGAGATGAGACATCTTTTCTCTAAAAACGGTGGCAATTTGGGAGAAACAGGAAGTGTAAACTGGATGTTTACTGAAAAAGGACAGCTTAGCGTTGTTAGAGAAGATTTAAACGTTAACGAAGATGATCTAATACTTCTTGCTCTGGAAGCCGGAGCTGATGATTACGAGACTCAAGATGAAAGCTACGAGATTTACACGGATCCCGCAACAATGCAAGATGTTAGGCAATTCCTATTAGATGAAGGATTACCTATAGAAAATGTCTCTGTTAACCTTATTCCTGATAATAGGATTGAAATTTCCGATATCGAGCATGCTAAAAAAATAATTAAGTTAATTGAATCTCTAGAAGGACATGATGATGTTCAAAAGGTTTATACAAATTTTGATCTTGCAGATTCACTGCTGGAAGAGGATCTATAGAAGAAGACTATAATCATAGAATATCTGTAGGAGTTTGGTAAATGTTAATTCTTGGAATTGACCCTGGGACAGCAATAATGGGATATGGCCTGATAGAAAAAAAAGGACAAAACTTATTTCCTGTTAACTATTCATGCTGGCGCACGCCTGCAGATATGCCAATGCCGCAAAGGTTAAGGCATTTATATGAGTCACTAGAAAATATTTTATTGAAATATTCACCTGATGTTATGGCGGTCGAAGAATTATTTTTTAATAGGAATACATCGACGGCTCTATCAGTTGGTCAGGCAAGGGGGATAGTTCTCTTAAGTGCCGCTAGAAATAATATTGAGGTTTTTGAATATACTCCTTTGCAGGTTAAGCAAGCGGTTGTTGGTTATGGAAAAGCAGATAAGCAACAAGTACAATATATGGTTAGGGCTTTATTGTCTTTAAAAGAGAATCCTAAACCAGACGATACGGCTGATGCCTTAGCTATCGCAATATGTCATGCCCATAGTATGGGGCAGGTGTATGGGGGATTGTTATAATGATTGGAATGCTAAGAGGAATAGTCTGGAAGATAGATTCCGAGAAAATAGTTCTAGATGTCGGTGGTGTAGGCTATTTGCTACATGTCCCTGCTGGACACTTTGCTAGTGTAAGACAAGGTGAAGAAAAGGTTTTTCACACCCATTTATTAGTAAGAGCAGATGATTTTATCTTATATGGTTTTAGCAATCCCGATGAAAAAAACTTTTTCATTAAATTATTAGGTGTAACAGGAATAGGTCCTAAAGCCGCTCTTTCTATTTTATCCGCTTTCCCCATTAAAAAAGTAAAATTAGCCATTTTACGAGAGGATTTTTCTTTATTAACAGAAGTTCCCGGGGTTGGAAAAAAAACTGCGAAAAGGCTTATTCTCGAACTTAAAGACAAAATCGACGATATTGATTTAGAGTCTGGTGACGAAGAGATGACGACTTCAGGGTTTCAAAATGAAGCATTAGATATTCTTCTAACCTTAGGATTTTCAAGAATGGAAGCTCGTGAGGCCTTAAATAAAGCAACTACCGAAGGGGTTCTTACCACCGAGCAACAAGTAAAGGAGGCTCTTCGATTTCTAGCAACACCAAAAGGACTTTCTTGATTAAGATAATGCTTATAAGCGATCAATTTAAGAACTATAACAATAGGAGGAAGAAACTTGGAAAGAGTCATATCTTCCTTTGAAAGGCCTGAAGACCGTGAAAATGAGGGTTTAAGGCCTGGTAAGTTTAAGGATTATATTGGACAGACAAGGGTAAAAGAAAATCTTAGTATATTTATACAAGCAGCTCAAAAGAGGGGCGAGGCTCTAGATCATGTACTCCTTTATGGTCCCCCCGGTTTGGGTAAGACTACATTAGCGAATATTATCGCAGCGGAGATGGGGGTTAATATTAGGACAACGTCCGGTCCGGCAATTGAAAGACCAGGGGATTTAGCGGCCCTTTTAACTTCTCTGGAACCTCGCGATGTTCTTTTTATTGATGAAATTCATCGTTTAAGCAGGACAACGGAAGAAGTACTGTATTCAGCGATGGAAGATAATTGTTTGGATATAGTAATCGGTAAGGGAC
>CALBJS010000147.1 GCA_937892995.1 uncultured Peptococcaceae bacterium
AAATACCAGGTACTTGTGGATGAAAGAGCAAAAGCGTTGGCTTCTAATTAATTATTAGGGTGGTGTATTTGTTACCTTATGGACGGAAGGGGTGCTGTATGCAGCACCCCTTTTGCAGTTTAGTTGAAAATATGAACGGTAATGTATCATTTTTCCTTGATTTGTGTAAATTGAAAGACTGTTTTTGGAAAGAATAGGAGGTATTTATGAAGGATTCCATTGATAGCCTACCTAACGGCAAAAAATTTATAAGTTGGGAAGTCACCCAAAACTATGATCAAGAAATACATGTTTCTGTTAATCATCCAAACGCCTCGGATAATAATGACGGTAGTGCGGAACATCCTTTTTTAACAATTAATGCAGCAGCTGCAATTGCTGTCCCGGGGACCCGTATATTAATCCATGGCGGTGAATATAGAGAATGCGTCCGGCCTAAACGGGGTGGTGAGGGACCGGATAAAATGATATGCTATGAGGCATTTGGCGATGGAGAAGTAGTGATTAAAGCCTCTGAAATTGTAGAACGGTTTGAAAAGAGTACAGGTTGGAGAAAGAGTCCAAATTTTAATAAAATTAAAAATGAAGATTCCGTACAAATATGGCAAATTAAATTAGATCCGGATACTTTTCGGGGATATAATCCGTTTTGTGCTGTGAATATCTTACATGATAGATTATTTATGGAGTATGAGAAGACAGATATGACGACATACCTTAATCGGCGGGGAATGGTTTTTTGTGATGGCAAACCACTTTATCAGGTGACATTATATAATCAGCTTTCCGAGCGGGAAGGCTCCTTCTGGGTGGAAGCAAATGGTCAAACAATTCATTTTCGTTTAGAGGATGATGCCGACCCTTCCAATCATATGATAGAAATCACCTGCCGTGAACAATGCTTTGCACCTGAGGTGCCGTTCTTATCCTATATTAAAGTAAAAGGACTAACCTGTGCACATGCAGCAACCGGAGCACCTGTTCCGCAACGGGGATCAATCTCTTGCTATAGAGGTCATCATTGGATTATTGAGGATTGCGTGGTTGGCTGGTCGAATGCAGTCGGTATAGATATTGGGAATGAATGTTGGCATCATGAAATTATGGAGGGCCAACAAATTGGATATAGCATTATACGAAGATGTAAGATTTATGATGCCGGAGTGTGTGGTATCGCAGGGCTTTTTGCAACGCATTTTTTGATTGAGGATAATCTTATCCAGGGAACTGGGTGGCAAAGGATGGAACTCTCTTGGGAGGCCGGTGCTATCAAAGTACATAATAGTATAGATAGCATGATTCGCAGAAACATATTTACTAAGACCATACGGGCGGATCATCTATGGTTGGACTGCGGTAATGAAAACAACAGAATCACTCAAAATTTATTTCTGGATGGAATCGAGCAGAGAGAAGCTATTTTTATAGAGTGTACCAGAGATGATGTTAATATGATAGATAATAATATTTTCTGGAACGTAGAAGGGCGGTTTGATCCGGATAAAATACCAAAAGAGAAGGGCTCTTCGGGATGGTACAGGATGGTAGAAGACAATGTGGTCAATGGATATGCAATCTACGGAGAAGGTACGGATTATCTTTATATTGTTAATAATTTGATCGGTAAATGTAGAGGGGCTGGATATTTTGCTAAACCTGTTTCGTTCCGTATGTCAGGAATGGAGAGAGGCGGTACCTCAAGAAATGCTCGTTTGTTTAATAATATATTTTATAAATGTCAGGAAGCTGCCATTACAATGCCTACGGAGAAAAATGAAGCAGAGGGTAATTTGTATGTAAAACAGACAGGCGGTTATTTAAGAGTTATGTATCCTGCACCAGAAGTATGTCTTGACTTATCTGCATGGAGAAAGTTCTATGGATTTGATATGACCGGTCAGGAAGCTTGGTTTGAGATAGATGTCGATACAGAGAACTATACATTACAGTTTAAACCGGCAAAGGATGCTCCTAGATTCTTTGCAAATCAAGAAGAAAAACGTAGCTTTGTATATGATCCTTCTAAGGTACAGGAAGTTCGAAGTGATAGTTTGGCTTCATTAGATTTTTTTGGTGATAGTGTTAATACAAAAAAGCGTGTTCCGGGACCTTTTATAGAGTTGAAACCAGATAAGATATATAATATTGACCCAAGAAAGCTGAAATAATTTGCTTTACAGATTGGTTCCCTAAAAAATGAAGAATTAAAATAGAAAAGGAAGGTAAATTTATTGAAAGCGAAGTTAATAATAAACAAGGATTTTACCATTGGAAAAATTGACAACAGGATTTATGGATCCTTTATTGAACATCTTGGAAGAGCAATATATAATGGTATTTATGAGCCTGCTCATCCAACCGCAGATGATATGGGGTTTCGAGAAGATGTTTTAGAAATGGTAAAACAATTAAATGTGCCAATTGTACGTTATCCCGGAGGAAATTTTGTTTCAGGTTATAATTGGGAAGATGGGGTTGGCCCCAAAGAGAAACGCCCTAGACGTGCAGAATTAGCATGGCATGTTATTGAGACGAATGAAGTGGGTATTGATGAATTCCAAGAATGGGCAAAACGTGCTAATACAGAAGTAATGCAGGCAGTGAATCTGGGAACAAGAGGTCCCGAGGAAGCCCGTAATCTTCTAGAGTATTGTAATTTCCCAAAAGGAACCTATTATAGTGATCTACGTCGTTCCCATGGATTTGAAGAACCGTTTGATATAAAGGTATGGTGCCTTGGAAATGAAATGGATGGATCATGGCAGATTGGAGCAAAGACGGCTGAGGAATATGGTAGACTTGCATGTGAAACCGCAAAGATTATGAAAGAGTTAGATCCAAGTATTGAATTGGTTGCTTGCGGAAGTTCCAGCCTTTTTATGCCTACCTTCGGTAAATGGGAAGCTACGATATTAGAGCATACTTATGATTATGTTGATTATATATCACTTCATAATTATTATGGGAATCCTGAGAATGATACAAAAACCTATCTTGCTTCTTCGATTGATATGGATAATTTTATAAAATCAGTAATTGCTATCTGTGATTATGTGAAAGCGGTTAAACATTCTGATAAGACAATTAATTTATCATTTGACGAGTGGAATATTTGGTTTCATAGTAATGAAGCAGATAAGAAACTGGAACGTTGGCAAACTGCACCACATCAATTGGAAGATGTGTATAACTTTGAAGATGCATTAGTTGTTGGTTGCCTTCTCATTACGCTATTAAAAAACTGTGATCGTGTAAAAATGGCTTGCCTCGCACAACTTGTCAACGTTATAGCACCTAT
>CALBJS010000148.1 GCA_937892995.1 uncultured Peptococcaceae bacterium
TCCCAATTACCGCATACCATGACAGGATATCTTCCTGCCGCCTGGCAGGCACTCCCGGCCATGGATCTCTTCGTTCTCCCTTCTTTAAGTGAAGGGATGGGCTTAGTACTCTTGGAAGCAGCCCAGGCTAGAATTCCAATTATCGCTTCTCAAGTTGGTGGCATCCCGGAACTTTTCGAAAACAATTCCGAGGCCCTCCTTACTAACCCTGCAGACCCCCTAGATTTGACCCTAGCCTGTAGCAGAATTCTCGAAGATCAGAACCTCGCTAAGAACTTGGTAGTCAATGCCCACGAAAAGGCTATTATGTATACTGTGGAAAAGATGACAGCAGACACTACGGAATTTTACGATTTTTTCATTGCCGATACTTCTTCCAAAGCACCCTAAGAACATAAAGAGGTAAGACAGCTTGTCTCCTGATTCTAGACGGATTTGCGGCTAATCTATATAACCACTCTAACTTATTGTCACGGTAAAACTGCGGGGCTCGTTTGACTTCTCCCGACAGGACATCAATCGTTCCTCCAACACCCATTCTTACCATAGCAAGACCTTGATTGGCAGCGTTAAACAACTCCTGTCTAGGTGCACCTAAGCCTACTAAGAGAATATCAGGAGCAAACTTTCTGATCCTCTCGATCACCAGAGGTTCTTTTTCTTTACTAAAATAGCCATGGTGACCGCTCAATACTACCCCCGGATATACTCTATACAACTCTGTGACCGCCTTCTCTGGAACACCGGGTCTCGCCCCCAAAAGAAAGATCCGCCACCTTCTTTGATTACCTTCTTCTAAAAGCCTAAGAGTCAGGTCAATTCCCGTTACCCGCTCCGGCAAACGGTAGCCAAATTGTCGGGCAGCCCAAACTACCCCGATTCCATCAGGCAATACCAAATCAGCGGTATTGATAATTTTCTGCAGTTCTTCATTCTTTTGAGCAGAATAAATTAACTCCGGATTGGCGGTTACTATTCTCAGCTCTTGGCCTGTCGCTACGCCTTCCGAGATTATCTTCACACTTTCCTTTAAACCTAAAACATCAATTTTAGTTCCAAGAATGT
This sequence comes from uncultured Peptococcaceae bacterium, assembly GCA_937892995.1. Classification (GTDB taxonomy): domain Bacteria; phylum Bacillota; class Desulfitobacteriia; order Desulfitobacteriales; family Syntrophobotulaceae; genus CALBJS01. The sequence goes on from CALBJS010000148.1 coordinate 1,066, forward strand.
CTATTTTCTCCACTTTGAATCTCCTATTAGTCCTTCGTTAAGATTATAGCCCCGATTCCCCCTTCTAACCCTGAATAAGGATCTCCTTTTTTCTTGATTAAAAACTGGTTTTTAATAACTTACCCGTGCCTATTGCTACACAAGAGATAGGATCATCGGCGACGTTAACTACCAGACCTGTCTCTCTGGAAATCCTAACATCCAAGGAATCAACTAAGGCACCTCCGCCGGTCATAATAATCCCTTTACCCATAATATCGGCCGATAGCTCCGGCGGAGTACGTTCTAAAACATCTTTTACCCCCGACACTATAGCCTCGATAATTTCCTCCATGGCTCGATAGGTTACTTTAGAATTAATTCGGATTGTCTTGGGAAGCCCTGTTACCAGGTCTCTGCCCCTGACTTCTATCTCATCGTTATCTTTTCTTCCCTCGGGAATAGCACAACCAACTCTGATTTTAATCTCCTCAGCAGTACGCTCCCCAATCATTAGGTTATATTCACGGCGAATAAATCTTATTATCGCTTCGTCCATCTTATCCCCACCACTGCGAATACTTCTCTTAGTGACTATACCTCCAAGACTCAAGACGGCAATATCGGTAGTGCCTCCACCGACATCTACAACCAGATTACCCTCCGGCCCATTGATATCCAAGCCGGCACCCAAGGCAGCTACAAACGGCTCTTCTACTACCTTAACCCGTCCTGCGCCTGCTTTATAAGCCGCTTGCTTAACTGCTCTCTCTTCAACCTCAGTCACTCCGGAAGGAATGCAAACCACAACCCTATTTTTATAGAAGGGCCAGTTCTTAATACCTGCTTTTTTAAGTAAGTACTTCAGCATAACTTCGGTAGTCTGGTAATCAGCGATAACACCATCTCTCATCGGCCTAATAGCCATAATATTTCCAGGAGTTCTCCCCAGCATCATCCTGGCTTCCTCCCCAACCGCAATTCGTTTTCCTGTGTTCCTGTCAATTGCTACTACCGAAGGTTCATGTAAGATAATTCCCTTACCGTAGGCATAGACAAGGACACTGGCAGTACCTAGGTCAATCCCAAAATCAGTACCAAACATTCCTGATACTCCTTTCCTTGCTATTAAAGGCTTATCCCTATCCACACCATTAAGTTTAACATATTTCAGATCGATATTTAGCTTATCCCGCAATATGTTGAACATAGTTTTGAAAGGTGCTGCTCTTATTTTTTCAGCAAAATACAATCTCCCGCAAAGGGAGATATTTTTTCCATTATATTTCGCTGTTCTTTACGTTTTTCCTCTTTTTTTCTGGTAAAAATAACCTTGTTTTTACTTTTTTTATTAGTTAGTTATTCGGTGCTTTGTTTATATTTTCTCCTGGTTGCTTCCCCACCTCTGATATGTCTCTCTGCCTTGTTGCTTTCTAGGATATGTTTAACTTGCGAAGAAAGCTGTCTGTTAATATGGGGTAGCCGCTCAGTTACATCTTTATGAACAGTAGATTTTGAAACTCCGAACACCTCGGCTGTCTGCCTTACAGTACTGCTTGATTCTATAATATATTTACCGATATCCAAAGCTCTTCTCTTAATATGATCCTGCACGCTCCCTCTCCCCTTTTTAACCAGCAATGTTTAGTTCATTTATATGCTGGTGCAATCAAAAAAGACATCCTCAAAAGGATGTCCTCTATTGGTAATTACTGCACATTGAAGGCTTTTTGGTAGGAATCTCATCTCCGCTTGGCTAATAAACCTTTTCTAATTTAGTATCCGGATAAAAATGGGCGAGTATTTGACTATATGTCTGGCCGGCTTTTGCTAAATCATTGGCCCCGTATTGGGACATTCCTACTCCATGACCCTTACCGTAGATAATAAATTCGATTTTCTTATTATGTATCTTCCACTCGAAATCCGTCGATGGTAGCTGTAATTTCGCTCTTACGTCTGTCCCTAGGAATACCTGGTCCCTAATGGCGAGAGTCTTAACTCTGCCGCCTTTAGTTCGATCGATAACGATTAGATCATTCTCCTTAAATTGGGAAGGTAGCGTTGAAAATCCTAGTAATTTATAAAAGGTATTGACATCGAAGATCTGGTGTTTGACAAACCTCAGCGGAGTTTCCTCTCCAGAAGGGACATTAATTAAATAACCTGTTTCTGCTCTCCAAACATCACTGGCCCTTTCCGTACCTTTCCGGCCACTACTACTATGATAAACAGCGTCAATCTTTTGTCCGTTGTAGGTGATTATTTTTCCTTCAGTCTCTTCTACTGCTTTAACTATCTTCCGATGATAATTAAAATAATTGACTAGACCCCATTTCCTGGACAATTCCCTATTAGAACTCCAAGCTTGGGTCTTTTCTGTAGTATCTACATCAAAGATGTTCTCTGTTTTATCCCCCATCCTTTTCAGGACATAGGTCCTGGCGGCCACCGCTTGAGCCTTTAAAGCCTCTATCTCAAATTCTGCAGGCATCTCGGCAGCTACTACTCCAATGAGGTATTCTTCGAGCGGTATATTTTTCACCCGGCCATTAAGCATAGCCACTCTGACCTGTAAACCTTGCTTTTTATAGCCGGTTCTAAAAATCTTAGTAAGGGAGTAGGGCAATATCCCAACTAAGAAGATAACGGCCAAAACTGTCGCCGTTATTTTTTTTATCTTCGGATTCACATCCCAGCCCCCCCATGCAGTACAAGCTTTAGATTATTTCTATGCACGGTAAATCGGGGATATGATTCCCTTCAATTATTCTACTCTGGTTATCTCCGCACCCAAGCTCCTCAGTTTAAGATCCAAGTTCTCATACCCTCTATCGATATGGTGGATATCTCTGATATCCGTGGTACCGTTAGCAGTAAGAGCTGCCAGGATCAAAGCGGCACCGGCCCGCAAATCGCTAGCGACAACTGTAGCCGCATTCATATTCTCTATACCTTGAACAATAGCACTTCTTCCTTCTATTTTGATATCGGCACCCATTCTTTTCAATTCATCCACATGCATGAATCTATTCTCGAAGACAGTCTCAGTTATCACGGCTGTACCCTTGGCCCTGGTCAGCATCGCTAAGATCGGTGCCTGGAGATCCGTTGGGAATCCGGGATGTACTTGGGTCTTAATATCAACAGCATTATAACAACCTTTGCCGATCACTCTTATACCGTCATCTTCTTCCCTGAAGATAACCCCGGCTTCATCAAGCTTGGCTAGTAATGGTTTAAGGTGGGCTGGGATAACATTGCGGACCAATACTTCTCCTCCGGAGGCCGCAGCCATCAGAATAAAGGTCCCCGCCTCAATCCGATCAGGTATTACGGTATGAGTAGTACCATGGAGTTCTTTAACCCCTTCGATATAAACAATGTTAGTCCCCGCCCCCCGGATTTTCCCCCCCATTTCGTTAATAAAGTTGGCTAGATCTACAATCTCCGGTTCCTGGGCCGCATTTTCGATAATTGTGGTCCCTTCAGCACAGGACGCTGCCATCATAATGTTTTCAGTAGCACCTACACTGGGAAAATCCAGATAGATCTTCGCACCTTTTAATCTGGAGGCACTTACATCCAAGAAGCCGTGATCCATCCTTACTTGGGCACCAAGGCATTCTAATCCTTTCAAATGCCAGTTTATCGGCCTCGAACCAATGGCACAACCACCGGGGTGAGAAATCCTTACTCTGCCTTTACGGGCTAACATCGGCCCCATGATAACAATAGATGCCCTCATTTTGGAGATCAAGTCAAAAGGAGTTTCAATGCTCATTATTTCCTTGGTGGAAATATGCAGCTTTTTACCATTCCTTTTCACCTTGCCCCCAAGTGATTCAATCACTTGGCCCATAACCTGGACATCGAGTAGTTCGGGAGCTTCTTCCAATATTATTTTATCTGAAGTTAAAAGGCTAGCCGCTATGATGGGTAAGACGGCATTTTTAGCACCGCTTACATCTATTTTTCCTTGAAGTTCTTTTCCGCCTGTCACTAAAAACTTGCTCAATTTCCTAGTCATCTCCTGACGCATTCCTACCTCTATTACATCTTCTAACGTCGACAACATTCCTTACCAAGATCTTATCCAGAGCCTCATGGAGAGACATCTCTATTGTTGGAGGAAGAATTGTTGGAGCGTTTTACTATCAAATATATAGAAGAGGTGATTTTTCTCTGTACCCTATATGGACTGCAATATAATCCTGATAGATAACAACCATTATTATTCTTTTTCCTTAGGCAATTTTCCTGCCAATAAGGCAGTTATTCCTAAAATTCTTCTAGAAGTGCAGGGAAAGCGAGTACTGTTTTTCCACGGTTTGAGCCTGCTTCATTTTTTGTCACTAATTGAATGTTTATATTCTTCCTCCCCGCCTTGACGGTCAAGGGTAAATCATAATGAAATCCGCACAAGGAAATAATTCCTGGCATCTGCACCGTTTGGACAATCTTAACTTTGTTTTTCTCCAGGTAACAATTTGGTTCTAGGACTGCGTCTACTTTTTCTTCGAAATATACCCTCACCTTAAGGTCAGAGGTCCTTTCACTAAGTTTATTATAAAAAGCAAGAGCCCGACCCTCGTCTTCTTTCTCGATAATTGCTTTGTTTAAATATTTATAAGCCTTCTTTCCGGAGAAGTCACTCAAGACTTGTTTGTGCCAAGCCAAACCGGAAGATTCAAGTACTTCCTCTATTTCGGACAATTTTCCGCTTTCCTCAGTCCATAGTATATACTTAATTGTCGCCTGTTGGCAATCGAATAAGCCTGAATTAAGCAGCAAAGGCAATTCCTGTGCCCTAGAGTCCTGATTATAGTGTCTAAAACCTGTAAGAGAGATTATTAAGCTTAAAAAGATAACGAGTAATATTCCACTAATTAGATAAATGTGTTTTGTTTTTAGTTTTTTAGGCACTTCTCTCACCTCGAAATAATTTCATTAATAGTTTGACCAAACATCTTAAACCCAAAACATAAAATTCTACTATACTTCCACAATGAATATTTTGTCTTGTTCTAGCCATTTTTTATGATAATATGTAAAGAGAGTTACATATTTCTATTTCATAATTGTTATGAAGGGAGTCGTTTCAGCTTGGAATATCATGGTCATAGTCATCAGCATCCTAACAAAAAAAGTGTCCTTAACCGTTTAGCTAGAATGATCGGCCATCTGGAAGGAATTAAACGGATGGTTGATGATGATGTGGATTGTAGTGAAATCCTGATTCAATTATCAGCAGTTCGTTCCGCCATAAATAATACCGGGAAAATCATTCTCAGTGACCACATTAATCATTGTTTAATTCATGCTTATGAGGAGAACGATACGGAAGTAATCGATCGGTTAAATGATGCGATTGATAAGTTCTTAAAGTAAAATATCTCCTTTAATAGAATACGAAAAAACCTTGAAATATCATCCCTTAGGATTACATTTCAAGGTTTTTACTTATAAAAATACCTATCCAACATTGATTATCGAGCCAATAAAACTAATATATTGGTTAGTCCTACCCTTCAGCAGCCTTGAGCCTTGCTATTGCTCTTTTCAGGGCGACTTCAGCCCTGGCAATATCTATATCCGGTTGTCGTTCTTGGAGGCGTTTCTCGGCCCGTTCTTTAGCGGCCTGGGCTCTTTCTAAATCAATGTCCTCCGAAGTTTCGGCAGTATTGGCTAGAACAGTTACCTTATTATTAACAACCTCCATAAAACCGCCGCTAATAGCAATTCTCTTAACCTTACCATCCTCGGTATAACGAATTACACCAATTCCTAAACTGGCAATAAGTGGAGCGTGATTAGGTAGGATGCCCAATTCGCCATTCACACTAGGGACCACGACGAAATCAACATTCTTATTCAAGACTTGCCCATCCGGGGCAACGACATTAAAATTAAAGGTTCCTGCCATGGTTTACACAGCTCCCAACTGTTTTGCTCTTTCAACCGCTTCTTCAATAACCCCCACAAATTGGAAGGCTTCTTCAGGCAGAGCATCATGCTTACCTTCACAGATTTCCTTAAAGCCCCTAATTGTTTCTTTAATCGGAACATACTTGCCCTTCATCCCTGTAAAGGTCTCCGCGACTGTGAAGGGTTGGGACAAGAAACGTTGAATACGGCGAGCTCTTTGAACAATAATTTTATCATCTTCAGACAATTCGTCCATCCCAAGGATAGCAATTATATCTAAAAGTTCTTTATAACGCTGGAGAATGGTCTGAACTTGACGGGCAATTGTATAATGTTCTTCACCGACAATAGTCGGAGTCAAAATCTGAGAGGTAGAATCAAGTGGATCCACCGCAGGATAAATACCAATTTCTGCAATTGAACGCGAAAGAACGGTAGTAGCATCCAGATGAGCAAACGCAGTGGCCGGAGCGGGGTCAGTTAAGTCGTCTGCAGGCACATAAATGGCCTGAACGGAGGTAATCGAACCCTTCTTAGTTGAGGTTATCCGTTCTTGGAGATGGCCCATCTCCGTGGCGAGGGTCGGTTGGTAACCAACAGCTGAAGGCATCCGTCCTAAGAGAGCGGAAACCTCAGAACCGGCCTGAGTGAAGCGGAAGATGTTATCAATAAAGAGTAAGACGTCTTGTCCCTGTTCATCACGGAAATACTCCGCCTGGGTTAGTCCGGTAAGTCCTACCCTAAGACGGGCCCCAGGGGGTTCATTCATTTGCCCGAACACCATGGTCATTTTATTGATAACACCGGACTCTTTCATCTCGTTCCAGAGATCATTTCCTTCACGGGTACGTTCGCCTACCCCGGCGAACACGGAAATACCGCCATGCTGGGTAGCAATATTATTGATAAGTTCCTGAATAAGAACAGTCTTACCAACACCTGCCCCCCCGAAGAGACCAATTTTCCCACCCTTAGCATAAGGAGCTAAGAGGTCTACAACCTTAATACCTGTTTCCAACATGGTATCTGTCGTCTCCTGTTCGACAAAGGGCGGAGCTTTCCTGTGAATTGGGAACTCAAGTGGAGTATTAATTTCCGGCTGATTATCAATCGGTCTACCCAGAACATTGAACATTCTGCCGAGAGTTTCATTACCAACACTTACTGTAATCGGTGCTCCCGTATTAAGAGCATTCATGCCCCTGGTTAGGCCGTCGGTCGAAGACATGGCAACACAGCGAACGGTGTCGTTACCTAGATGCTGGGCAGCTTCCAAGGTCAGATCCATTTTCTTTTCTTCGTCTTTAATAACAATAGCATTATATATTTCCGGCAAGGCGTCCGGGTCAAATTCGATGTCCACTACCGGACCCATGACTTGAATTACTTTACCTATATTTGACAAGCTAGCAACCTCCTTTTCTAAGGTACTTTATCGGCAGCTATTCCAGAGCAGCGGCTCCCCCGACAATTTCAGAAATCTCTTTGGTGATAGCCGCCTGGCGGGCTCTATTCATGGCCAGCGTTAATTTGTCTATCATTTCCTTAGCATTCTCCGTCGCTGAATCCATAGCCGTCATCCTGGCCCCTTCTTCACTAGCCTTGCTTTCCAACAAAGCACTAAAAACTTGGCTTTCCAGATAGCTGGGCAGCAAATATTCCAGCATCTGTTGAGGAGATGGTTCATAGATATAATCACCGCCGGCCTTCTCCTCGGAAGGCTCAATCGGTAAGATTTTTGCCAAGGTGGGTTCTTGAGTCAGGACCGATACAAACTTGGAAAAAACAAGGTAAACCTCATCTACTTCCCCCGAGGTATACAGTCCAATGATCTCTCCGGCAATCTTTCTGGCTTGGTTATAGTCCGGATTATCGCCAAGTCCGGTGAATCGGGATATTATCTTAACATTACTTCTGTTAAAGTAGTCACTGCCTTTGCGACCTACCGTAATCAATCCGCTTTCTGCATCCCTTTGTTCTTCAAAAATCCCTCTGGTTAATCTGATTAGATTAGCATTAAAACCTCCACATAGGCCCCGATCAGAAGTAATGAGGATATACCCTACTCTCTTTACGGGACGCTTTTCCAAGAGGGGATGGCTTGCATCAGTCTGGGCTTGAGCCAGACGAGCCAGGACATCCTGAATTTGTTTGGCATACGGGCGGGATGCGATTACTTTTTCCTGAGCTCTACGCAGTTTGGCCGCAGCAACCATTTTCATAGCCTTGGTAATCTGCTGCATATTAGACACACTACGAATTCGTCTACGAATATCGCGTACTCCTGCCACTTCAATCACCTACTCTTTCTTAAGCTAAAAAGCCTTGTTTGAACTCATTGATTGCGTCACCAATCTCTTTCATGAGTTCATCGGAAAGAGCCTTCTCGGTACGAATTTTTTCCGTTAGCTGTACTTTAACAGTACGCATGAAGCGGAGGAGTTCTTGTTCGAATACTTTCATTCTATCCAAAGGGACATCGTCAATATATCCTTTAGTAGCGGCAAAGATTACCAGGACTTGTTCTTCAACAGGCATGGGTTCATATTGGCCTTGCTTTAAAATCTCCATAGTCTTCTGACCACGATTCAAACGGGCCTGAGTAGCTTTATCCAAATCAGAACCAAACTGAGCAAAGGCTGCTAGCTCGCGGTAAGAAGCCAAGTCTAAACGCAACTGGCCGGCTACCTGTTTCATAGCCTTAATCTGGGCGGCACCTCCAACCCTGGAAACCGAGATCCCAACGTTAATCGCCGGACGGAAACCGGAATAGAATAGATCCGATTCTAAAAAAATCTGGCCATCTGTAATAGAGATAACGTTGGTAGGAATATAAGCAGAAACGTCACCGGCCTGAGTCTCAATAATCGGTAGTGCTGTCAGTGAGCCGCCACCCTTTTCTTCAGATAATTTCGCTGCACGCTCTAACAAACGAGAGTGTAAATAGAATACATCTCCCGGATAGGCTTCACGTCCCGGCGGACGTCTCAGCAACAAAGAAAGTTCACGGTACGCAACCGCCTGCTTAGAGAGGTCATCATAGACAACCAGCACGTGCTGACCTTTGTCTCTAAAGTATTCTCCCATCGAACAGCCGGAGTAGGGTGCAATATAAAGCATGGGGGCAGGATCAGAAGCCGTAGCCATAACTACGATAGAATAATCCATTGCTCCGTGCTCTTCCAACTTCTTGACCACCCCGGCTACCGTAGATTGTTTTTGGCCAATAGCTACATAGATACAAACACAGTCTTGGCCTTTCTGATTGATGATGGTATCGATAGCCAAAGCCGTTTTTCCTGTTTGGCGGTCACCGATGATTAATTCACGTTGTCCCCGACCGATAGGAACCATAGAGTCAATAGATTTCAGTCCGGTCTGCAACGGTTCATGCACAGACTTTCTATCAACAACCCCAGGTGCCGGAGATTCAATCGGCCGATATCCCGAAGGTACTATTTCACCTTTGCCATCAACCGGCTGGCCCAAGACATTAACCACCCGGCCGATCAATCCTTCCCCTACGGGAACTTCCACAATCCTACCGGTACGTTTTACTTGGTCACCTTCTTTAATACCCTCGTAGGGACCTAAAATAATACAGCCGATGTTATCTTCTTCGAGATTCATAGCCATACCATATATTCCACCGCGGAACTCCAGAAGTTCCCCCGACATCGCCTTTTCTAAGCCATAGATCCGGGCAATACCGTCTCCAACCTGGATAACTGTACCCACATCAACAACTTCCAAGACGGATTCATAACGTTCAATCTGTTGTTTTATAATGGAACTTATTTCTTCCGGACGCAAGTTCATGCTCTTAGCTCACCCCTACTTCCTGCTGAGATTTGGATGATGATTTTTTCAATTTCTCACGCATTTTATTAAGTGCGGTAGAAATCGAGCCGTCCATCACACGGTCTCCTATCTGAAGTTTAGCTCCACCGATCAAATCTGGACTAACTTCCACATGCAACTGCACATTCTTCCCAGTGAAATTAGTGATTACTTGCTTCAGTTTTTCCTCCTGACTTGAGGTTAGCTTTGCAGCACTAGTAACATTGGCTTCAACAATATTACGAGCTTCATTAGCTAAGCGAGAAAATTCACGTTGGATAAGTGCTACTAAATTCTGCCTCCGACGGTCAATCAGTAGAAAGAGAAAATGTCTGGATATTTCAGAAGCACTCTTGTCTAATATTTTCCCCAAAATCTCTTTTTTGGCTTCAACTTCAATATTAGGATGGTTTAATAGGTATTTTAGCTCCTTATTACTAGAGAGTAGTTCGGTAAGATCCCGTAATTCGCCGTCGACCTGGTCAAGTATCGACATCTCAACAGCTAATTCGAAGAGGGCCTGAGCATATCTCCGTGCTAACGCTCCGTTTAACATAGCCTATTATCCCCTACCTCTTGAATAAATTGTTCGATGAGTGCCTCTTGGCCCGTAATGTCCAACTTTTGCTGAATAATCTTCTCGGCTACGGCGATGGACATATCCACGACTTGGGCTCTTACTTCGGTAATAGCTTTATCACGTTCACGCCCGATATCAGCAAGGGCTGCTTGCTTCATCTTTTCGGTTTCTTTCCGGGCTTGGTCAAGAATTTCATTGGCCCGTTCCTCACTATTCTTAGTGGCTTTTTCAATAATCAGCTGAGCATCCTGACGAGCTTTAAGCATTTCCTCCTGATATTCTTGTCTAATTCTTTCTGCTTCTTTTCTCTCCTGTTCAGCATTAGCCAAGTTATCTTCAATGAATTGACGACGTTTCTCCATCATGTTCATCAGGGGTTTCCAGGCAAATTTAGCTAAAATCCAAACTAATATTAGAAAGGATGCTATTTGAGCAAAATACGTATAATCAAAAGAAATGGGATTACCTCCACCTGCGGTTGAGGCAATCGTATAAGCAAATCCTACTCCAAAGGGATTCAAGCGATCCTCCCCTCCTCTCTTGGCAAGTGTTTATCCTTTAAATTTGTTCATTTCACGATACGAGAGGGGAACAGGTAAGTCCCCCTCTACCTAATCGGTTAGAGTCCTTAAGAATTGTAAACATCAAAGCCAGGTAGCACACCCTTAGAAATCAAATTAATTAAGTAGGTGAGCCTGATTTGGTGAAGACCATCAAAAGGGCAATAACCCATGTCAGAAGAGGAAGAGCTTCAATCAAACCAACACCGATAAACATAATACCTTGGAGTGAACCTTTAGCTTCCGGTTGACGAGCAACCCCTTCGATTGTTTTGGAAATAACATTACCGTTTCCGAGAGAAGCACCAAGTGCAGCAGCTCCGGAAGCGATACCGGCACCTAACATTGCAGCAGCAGACATATCCATATTAGTTTGTCCTCCTTTAAAATAAAAAAATATTCCTTTATTTATGCTTCCTGACTAATCTTACCCTCAAACTACTCTTGATAAGCTATAATATACACCTAAAATAGTATTAACAAGAAGTTAAGGGATTTATGTGTTTTAGTGATCTTGGGCCACGGCTTGAGCAATATAAGCAATAGTCAACACCGTAAAAACAAAAGATTGAATCGCTCCGATAAAAATACTGAAACCTAACCAGATAGGCATAGGCAGGACACCACCGAAAACATAGATGCCCGGCAATAGTAAAATTACCGCTATTAATACCTCACCTGCATAGATATTCCCGAATAGACGGAAGGCCAGAGTCATGGGCTTAGCCAAAATATCAATAAGGTGAATCGGCAGGAAGACCGGATGTGGTTCGATAAAATGGTGGAAATAGCTGGCACCCTTATGCTTGATACCTAAGCCAATAACCAAGATAATCGTCAATGTAGCTAAAGCCATGGTCGTGTTAATGTCCGCAGTCGGAGACATTTGCACTACTTCACCCAAAATATTATTAAGTTGGGCAAATTCAACCCCCCGAAATAATGGTGCTAATACATTCGGGATAAGTCCCAGCATATTTGAGAAGAAAACAAACATTATTAGAGTTACTAGATAAGAAAGTAACGGAGCTCCCTTTTTGTAATCCATGTTATCTGAAATAAGCTTCCTGACAAAATCAACAATCCATTCCAAAACATTTTGAAGTTTTCCCGGTTTACCGCTAGTAAGGTTACGTATTCCAAGAAAGATAAAAATTAAGAGAAAGAGCATTGCTATCCAAGTCATAACTAAGGTTTTAGCGTGTACAGTGCCATTGCCTACCTGCCAAAGAATAGTTTCATGCATTCCATTGCTCACCCCCTTCCATCATAAATTTGATGTTTTATCGCTAAGATCAGAGGTATTATTATACCCACTGCGATACCCAGGGCCAAAAAGAATAACCAGTCCGACCTGAATCTTCCAACTGTGGCTACTACTAGGGTGACCATCCCAAGCCTGGAAAACAAGCTTTTGCGATAAATTCTTACAGCACTATATATATCTTTATCTATGGCCTTATTCGCATCCCAAAACAACCACTGGATATTAAAGAGACCGGCCGAGAAACCTATTAAAGCCCCTAATAGCGAATAATTTTTTGTGAAATATATCCCAAGAAAAATTGCGGAACTAAAAAATCCTAGTAAAATTAGTACTGTTCTATTCTTCATCTTTAGACTTCCCTAAACTGTTCAAGGATATTATAAGGTATACAATTCCAAGAATAACCCCGGAAATCATTAAGCATATCTTGAGCCAAGGATCTGTCCCCAAATAGGAATCAAGTAAATTTCCGAGGTAATATCCTCCACCTACTAGACCAGCGAGGGCTGTAGCAATGGTGGTCCCCCATGCCATATATTTGACCCAGTTGCCGATGTTCTTATCAGCCATAGGGATCCCCTCAATTTCTACATTCTACATTATTTCGCCAAAATAATTTGAATTCCTTCAATTATAAGAATATTATTCGTACTCTTTACTAATTGTCATGCTAGTAATAATTTTCTATCATTTCTAGCTATTAATCAAGTAATTTTGGCATAAAATAATTTAAAAATTATTTCCTTTTCCAGGAATTGCTTAAATATTTTACGACAATTTTTTTAATTCTTTCACTTGCAAACCCATCCCCATACGGGTTTGCAGCCTTAGACATCCTTTCATAGGCTTCACGGTCGGCAAGCAATTTCTGCAGATTGGTAAAAACACCCTCATAATTTGTGCCTACTAATAAGACCGTCCCCGCTTCTACAGCCTCCGGACGCTCGGTGGTATCTCGGACACAGAGCACGGGTTTACCCAAAGAAGGTGCTTCTTCTTGGATACCGCCGGAATCTGTGAGGATAAGATAGGATTTAGCCAGCAGGTTGACAAATGGTTCATAATCCAGCGGTTCCACAAGGTGCACCCGACTATTATCACTCAAGATCTCAGCAACGATTTTTCTTACCGTAGGGTTTTTATGCATCGGAAAGATAACATATGTATCCGGGTATTGGCTTAAGACCTTCGCTAAAGCTTGATAAATATGTCTTAATGGTTCACCCCAATTTTCCCTACGATGAGTCGTCATTAGAATTAAACGTTTATCTTTATTTTTATTCAAAATATTTTCCAATTCCTGATCTCGAAAACTGTAGTCTTTTTTGACGGTGGCTAATAAAGCATCTATTACTGTATTACCGGTCACATAGATATTCTTAGGGTTAAGTCCCTCACGCAATAAATTCCCCCTAGCTACCTCAGTCGGAGCAAAGTGAAGATCAGCCAATCCTCCCGTTAACTTCCGATTGATCTCTTCAGGCCAGGGAGAGTATTTTTCCCCGGTACGGAGCCCTGCTTCCACATGTGCAATAGGAATCTTATGATAAAAAGCTGTCAGGGCGGAAATGAAGGTTGTGGTAGTATCACCCTGCACTAGTACCATTTCCGGCTTCTCTTGAGAAAGGATCTTATCCATTCCCTCCATCACCCCTGTTGTCAGCCCTGTTAACGATTGGCCATGACTCATGAGATTCAAGTCATAATGAGGAGTAATCCCAAAGAGGTTAAGGACCTGATCAAGCATTTCCCGGTGCTGAGCTGTTACGACAATGCGGCAATCGACTCTTTCCTGCTTTTCTAAAGCTTTCACGACAGGTGCCATCTTAATGGCTTCAGGTCTAGTTCCGAAGACAGTCATAACTTTTAATCTTTTCATTACGTCAGTTCCCCCAGAAAAATTTTTGATTTAAGTACTTATATATATATAAATCCCTTTTATTCCACATTTTAGTATTATATCATGTCTGGAATAGCAATTCAAAAAACTATCTTGCTGCTCTAAAATAAAATATCGGGTGAAGAAATCTCCCCCGCCCGATTATAATCCCTAGCTGTTTATCTTACAACTCTTATTTACTGGCCTCGTTAACACCGGCATAATCTTCCTTTCCGGATTCCCGCCAAAGTCGTTCTGCCCGCTGAGCCCATTTTTGGGAGGGCTTCAAACAGCGTTCAGTCAAAACCTCAACATCCTCATGGTCAAGTGTCTGGGTAGAAAAGGCCTGTGTCTCGTGTACCATCCTCTTGAGTTCTTCCGGATTATCAAGCAAAGGACAGGGTCGAAGATGATTAAGGTTAAACGGCTGACTTTCGTTATACTGTCTGAATATAGGGGATTTTAAAGCCTCGATGAGAGTAGTATCTTTAATATTGATATTGGAATAATGAATGAAGGCACACGGCTCGACATCTCCACAAGCATTGATATGCAAATAGTATCTTCCCCCTGCAATACAGCCCTCAAGATACTCCCCATCATTCCAGAAATCCAGGACAAAGATTGGTTCCTTGTTCCTTATTTCCCTAACCCTATGATACATATGCTCCCTTTGTTCCGCAGTAGCTATCAGATCTACAACGGCGTTTTTGCCTAAGGGCATATAAGTAAAATACCAGCCAAACAAACAGCCTTTTTCCATCATCAGGTCTATATATTCATCCGAACCTACTACCTCGGTATTTTTACTATGATAGCAGGTAGAAAAACCAAACCCTAGTGAGTGTTCTTTTAGCAGATTCATGGCCTGCATAATCTTCTTAAATGTCCCTTTGCCGCGGCGCATATCGGTCTCTTTTTCAAAGCCTTCCACACTAATAGCCAGCAGCAGGTTCCCTACTCTGGCCATCTCCTGACATAAAGCCTCATCTACTAACGCTGCATTAGTAAAAGCAAGAAAAAGACAATCATTATGCTTTTCCGCTAAGCGGATTAGATCTATCTTCCGCAGCAAAGGTTCTCCGCCGGAGTAGAGGTAGAAGTAGATACCCAGTTCTTTACCTTCGTTAATAATTCTATCCAAGGTTTCATAATCCAAATTATCTGTTTTGGCATATTCCAAGGCCCAACACCCGGTACATTTTAAATTGCACGCAGAAGTAGGGTCCATCAATATCGCCCAAGGAATATTGCAGTGGTGCTTTTCTTTCATGGACTCAATATGGGACCAACCAAAAAGCCCTTCTTGCACAATATAGTTTATGAAAAATTTAGTTCTTACTTTAGGATGAAGTTCCTCCAATACTCTCTTGATAAATCTGCTAATATTATTATCAGGATCGACTGTCATCTCTTTGAAGTAGTGGACAGCTTTTTTATGTTTTTCATTCTTGGCTAGCTTTTCAACCCAGTTCAAAATTTTAGGAATATTTTCTTCCGGATTCTCTAAATAATGAACTCCTTCATTAAGGACAACGGAACTGATTTTACGGCTTAAGTAATTCATATGGACACCCCCTTAGAATACTATTAAACACCTCCCTTATAATACTACGACCCTAATTATTTTTTAGACATATCCATGTCATTAATTTTTGACATCTTAACCATCACGAGCCCCAAATCGAATATTTCTTTTCTTACCATTCTC
>CALBJS010000149.1 GCA_937892995.1 uncultured Peptococcaceae bacterium
TGTCCAAAATCCACAAACGGTGAATATTCCAACCCAATTCCCCGGCAGGGTTTTCCCACCAGTCCAAAATCCACAAACGGTGAATATTCCAACCCAAGGAGGTCCTGACCGGTGCCTTTACTGCTTACATGCTCAGCAATACTGGCCCCAGTGCCCTTATATCCGCTATTCTTAGCCGTTCCTTCATTCACCCTTTGAAACCCGTCAGCATAAACCTTCTCTTGACCGGGCTTAGTTTATGAAAAGAAGAGGGGGTTTCAGAGTGCAAGAATTTGCCGTGCTCGATCTTGAGACAACAGGATTATTTCCGGAAAAGTATGACAGAATTATTGAGATAGCTATTATTACCCTTAACCCCAGGGGGGAGATTATCGATAGCTATGAAACCTTGGTCAACCCTGAACGGGATTTAGGGCCTACTCATATTCACAAAATTTCTGCGGGGATGGTTTATGATGCTCCCAGATTTATTGATATTGCCGGAGATGTCGTTCAACATTTAGCTGGAAAACACCTGGTTGGACATAACATTTCCTATGATTATCGTTTTCTGAAACAAGAATTTAAGAGACTTGACATTGATATTCCTGAATCGCAATTGTCCTGCACCCTAAATATCTCTAGGCAAGTTGAACCGGATTTGCCCTGCAGAAAGCTCGAATTCCTTTGTCAATATTTCAATATTACTCATGAGAATAAACATTCCGCATTTTCGGATTGCTATGCAACTGTGATGTTATTTCAAACGTTATTGAGAAAGCATCAGTTGGAATTCCTGAAAGATACTTCTGACTGGGAACAATTTTGGCCGGAGTTGCCAGTGAATAACATTCAATATAAACGTAAGCAATACGAGAAGAAGGAAAAGGGTAGCTATATCAGCCATTTGATCGAAAGATTGCCTAACTCTTCATTTGGTGAAGTGGAATCCTTAGACTATTTGAATCTGCTTGATCATATTTTAGCCGATAGAAGAATAAACCCCCAAGAGTCTGAAGCTCTGTTTAAGTTTGCGGCAATACATAACTTATCAAAACAAGCCGTAATCTCCCTGCATAACACTTATCTGAAAAATTTAGTTAAGATTGCTCTTCTGGATGGCGTTATAACGGAAGCGGAAATGAATGATATTCGGGAGGTCGCAGCTATTCTTAATATTTGCTCGGGGGATCTTGATAAAACCATTGATTTGTGTAAAAGCAATTTGTCTAAAAGCGAATTTACAGATAAACTTATCGGCAGAGAGTATCAAGGGAAATCTGTCTGCTTTACAGGGACATTGAGCAGTATGGCATATGGCAGGCTGCTTACCCGTGAAGAAGCTCAAAGTATCGCTTTAGAACATGGTTTGATTATTAAGAGCGGAGTAACGAAAGATTTAGATTTCTTAGTTGCTGCAGACCCCGACTCTATGTCCGGAAAAGCTAAGAAAGCCAGACAGTATAATATTAAAATTATGGCTGAACAAGCCTTCTGGAATATGTTGGGCGTCCAGTTTTAAAATGTTTGAATAATAATATAAAACCTCTCGGGCGAAATGCTCAGGAGGTTTTTTCTCAGTAAAGAAACCCAAATCTTATACCTTAGCAGTTCTATATCTGAGTGCCGGAATCTCCATTCTCGGCCAATTTTAATAGCCGTAAGCCTTTTATCCTTAATCATGTTGTAAATGGTTCATAGACTTCATTACCGCAGTTTCCACAGATTAAGCAGAGAGGTTATACTTCCGGTAAGGCAAGAATCCGGTTTGTCGTCTATTGGCTGAAAGAAGAGACAGAGCAGGAAGTTAGAATTGTGCTGCCGGAGCTTTATTTTGAGAGGAATGGTGTATAAAGGCTATCTGCCGAGTCTCTACTCAGCTCCCACATCACTTCTGTGAAGGTTTTCTGATCAAGTTCCAGGATGAAAGTCTGACCTAAAATCGGAAGTACTTCAAATAGAAGAAGGAGATACTAATGAAAATATGTTTAGGGTAAAAGATACAAATAGCCGCTTATTTCTTATGTTGCGGGATTAATTACCCTGTTTTCTAGCTACTCGATATGAAGAACGGATTTGAACGGGCGGATAAGGAAATGGTGGCCTATTGACGTGCTACTATATGAGTTAATGCTCAAAACGCTGGATCATATTAAAATTGGACTTGATGGGGAACTAACGGTGATATTCCTTGCCGGAACAAGAATTTAATAATATAAACTAGGAATCCGCAGGGCTAGTTGATAATGCTGACCCTGCGGGTATCTTTATTTGTATATTTTACTTGTTTAATTATTATAAGAAGATTGTATAATTAGCTTATAAAAACCGAGAAAACAATCATATTACAGTTTCTGGTAATGAATTTGGATCGTAGGCAAATAGCTTACAAGTGTGGAGACTGATGGTTGCAACATTATGAAAATTCCAGTGCAATACTATAGAAAAAGTACTTGCAAAAACACTGTGTGAAAGTAGGGCCGGTTTTTATGAAACTCATAACATTTGCAAAATTTGTATTATTTGGCATAGACACTATTCTATTTAAGCGGAAAAATCCTATATTCGCAACAATGATTCTTACCGACAAATGCAATTTATTATGTAAGCATTGTGCGGTCAACAACGTACATTCTGAGATTTACTCTTATTCACAAATCAGGAAAGACATGCACACTTTATTCGCAAAAGGAGTACGCGTTCTTAGTTTATCAGGCGGGGAGGTCTTTTTGTGGCAGGATGGCGGGAAAACACTGCACGATCTGGTTAAGGAAGCAAAGGAAATCGGATTTCCGATTGTGACTGTCGCTACAAACGGAACCTTTCCGATAGACATTCCAGAAGCCGATTTTATCCTTGTAAGTCTGGACGGAGGGAAAGAAATTCATAATTTGATTCGCGGAAATACGTTTAATAAAATAATTAACAACATTAGAGCTTCGAAGCCGGACAAAGTATTTGTTTTTATGACAATAAACCGATTGAACAAGGCGGAAATCCCCGAGGTTTGTAGAATTGCCAAGGAAGAGAAAAATATTAAGGCTGTTTCGTTTAACTTTCACACTCCATTTCCAGGAACCGAGGAACTTACCTTAAGCGTTTCGGAAAAAGAGCAATGCTGTTCTGTTATCTCTAAAATGATCAAAGAAAATTTTCCTGTATCAAATCTGGAAACAGCATTTAAGCATATTTGTCACAATAACTTTCCAAAGCCATGTCATCAAAATGTTGTCATGGAAAACGGAAACTTACTTGTTTGCAACCGCTGTATTCAAATTGACGGCTTATGCGACCAATGCGGATATTTTTTGACCGCAGAATTTACACTGATGTTTAACGGCAACCTTCGGGTAATCTTTGACATGCTGCGAACCTATCTGAAATATGTATAACCCTGCTACCGCTTTCAACAAATTCCCTTGGGAGGTGCTTCCATGAAAATATCATCCTTTTTGACCCTTTCCGTTTATGGTATAAAATCAATTATTTTCAAAAATAAAAAGCCTATTCTGGGTACCATCATTCTTACCGACAAATGTAATTTATCGTGCAAGCATTGTGCAGTTAATAATATAACAGCGGTAATTTACCCGTATGCGCAAATTCAAAAAGAGATGCAGAGCTTATTCAAGAGCGGTGTTCGTATCCTTTTCTTTTGCGGAGGGGAAACTTGCTTATGGGCCGACGGCGATAAAAACGTGAAAGATCTTATCAGAGAAGCGAAAAAGATGGGATTTCTGTATGTTATTCTTGTGACAAATGGCACTTTCCCACTGGATATTCCTGAAGCCGATCTTATCCTTTTAAGCTTGGATGGCGATAAGGAAATACACAACATGATTCGTGGGGACACATTTGACACGATCATGGGCAATGTTCGATCAGCAACGACGGATAAGATTGTGCTTTATATGGCTATTAACCAAATAAATAAAGAAGAAATCCCCAAGGTGTGTAAAATCGCCAAGGAAGAAAAAAACGTTATGGCCATATCCTTTAACTTTCACACACCGTATACGGGAACCGAATACCTTGCTTTAAGCGCAGCCGAAAGAGAACGGTGTTGTCATATTATTTCCGAGATGATTAAAGAAAATGTTCCGGTATTCAATTTGCAAAGTGCCTTTCCCTACATTGTTCACAATAAATTTCCAACCCCATGCTATCAGTGTGTGGTTATGGAAAACGGGAAATTGTCGACTTGCGGCCGATGTGTTCATATTCACGGTTTGTGTGAGCAATGCGGATATTTTTTCGCCGCAGAATATGCCCTTGTATTTAAAGGAAACATTCGAGTGATTTTTGATATGCTGAAAACCTATTTGAAATATATTTAGCGGGGTGGATGCGTTGATTTTTACTTCATTGATGCAAGTATGGCTGACCAGAAGCTTGAAACCTTTTATATTCGAAAATAACAGCGAGCCTTTGGATTTTCAGTCGGTTGAAAATCTCGGCCTGTATGTTCATATTCCATTTTGTCGAACGCTTTGCGGATTTTGTCCGTATTGCAAGGTCGTTTATCAAAGCGAAGCAGCAAAGCAATATAAGTCGGCATTGCTTAAGGAAATAACTCTTACAGCCAGCTCGCTCAGCGAAAAAAAGGAGGTCACAAGCCTTTATTTCGGGGGCGGAACCCCTGCTTTGATGATCGATGATATCAAAGATATGATAGACCATATCAAAAAATATTTTATTGTTCGAGACGGCATAGGGGTAGAGCTGCATCCCAACGATGTAGGCGAAGAAACTCTGTTAAAATTGAAGGATGCCGGAGTAACAATGATAAGCATCGGTATGCAGTCCTTTGACAGCCATTGCCTTCGTGCTCTTGGCAGAAGCATGCCCGACTATAGCCAAATATTCGAGGCGATCAACAAGGTGAAATTCGATGTTGTCGATATGGATCTGATTTTCGGAATTCCCGGCCAGAATATTGAGATTTTAAAAAACGACATAAAAACAGCCTTTGAAAACGGGGCGACCCAAATCTCAACCTATCCGTTTATTGATTTTACTTATGCTAACAATAGGAATAAACCCCAGACGCAAAAAGAAAAGAAAAAAATGCTTGAGGAGATCACGCATCTTGCCGAACGCTGCGGTTACGTTCGCACGTCTGTATGGACATTTGCAAAACCGCAAACCGGCAAATATTCCTCGGTAACTAGAGATAACTTTCTTGGTTTTGGAATTTCTGCTACTACTTTGTTAAAGGAACAATTTAAAATAAACACATTTTCGTTGGATGGATATTCTCAGAGAATTGATCAAGATGAGCTTCCGACCTCACTTACACTCAAATTTTCAGAAAGGCAAAGAATGGTCTATTATCTGTTCTGGAATGCCTATTCTATGCAAATTGATTTACAAATGTTTGAAGAGTTCTTCAATAAACCGCTGACAGGAATATTTGGCTTCGAACTTTGGATTTGTACTTTGTTGGGTTTTATTAAAAAGGATTCACACAAATACCACTTAACAGCCCGCGGTGCGTATTACTACCACCGAATTGAACAGATCTATACTACTGCCTATATTGATAAAATGTGGAATGTATCAGGAAAAATAGCTTTTCCTGACGAGATCATCTTGAGATAAAATTGTGGAAAAGAAGGCTATCAGCCTTTAATTGCTTCGATTAACTTCTTGGTACCGAATCCAGTAAGTCTGATCAGGGGTTATTATGTTATTTTTTTTGCGTTTTCCTTGATTCTTAGGGCGAGTTCTGTTAAAATTAATTGGTCATTAATTGGTTAAAATCTTCAAGAAGCTTAGTAAAGGGGAAGCGAAAGTTTCCCCTTTCTGAAGTTATTGTTCGTGGGAATTATCCCGGATTTTTTTTGCTTGATTTGGCTGTTTTTGATAATCAACTAATTCCTTATTAATAGAATCTCTTTTTGGAGGTTTGCGTTTTAACTAATAGGGAAAGAATATCTTGGAAAGAAAAAACAAATAATATATAAATATATAAAATATATTGAAAATCCAAGGAGGAGCAGGCATGGTTGTCAAAGTGGACAAGATAGAAAAAAACAAGGTATCGCTGGAAATTGTAGTGGGTGCGGATGAGTTCTCTTCGGCGATTAACCGCACAGCTAAAAAAGTAGCCGGGGAAATTAATGTTCCCGGTTTTCGCAAAGGAAAAGCCCCTCGGCATATAATAGAAAGGTATGTCGGTAAAGATTATCTAGAAAAGGAAGCAATGGAACCGTTGATTGGTCCGGCTTATGTTAAAGCGGTCGAAGAAAGTGCTATTTGGCCGGTATCCAGACCGGAAGTAGAGGTTATCCAAGCTGAAGACGGAAAAGATCTAATCTTTAAAGCTTTAGTCGAAGTAAAGCCCGAAGTAGAATTAGGACAATATACCGGACTTGAAATACCTAAAGCAACTGTGGAAGTAACAGAAGAGCAAATTGAGGAAGAACTTAAACGTCGTCAAGAGATGCATGCCAAACTTATTCCTGTAGATGACGGAGAAGTGCTTGATAAGGATATTGTGACTATAGATTTCGAAGGATTCATCGATGGTGTTGCCTTCGAAGGTGGAAAAGGAGAGGACCATGACCTGGCCATCGGTTCGGGAACTTTTATTCCCGGGTTTGAAGAGCAACTGATAGGGGCTCGTAAGGATCAGGAACTTGATGTGAATGTTCCCTTCCCTGATGAATATCATAGTAAAGAACTTGCCGGCAAGGATGCTCTATTTAAAGTTAAGGTCAAAGCTATCAAACGTAAGGAACTTGTCCCTCTAGATGATGAATTTGCTAAGGATGTAAGTGAATTCGATACTTTAAACGAACTAAGGGAAGACATCAAAGAAAAAATGATTACTTCGACAGAAATGAAAATTAGTAATGAACACAGAGCAGAAATCGTAAAAAAAGTCGTAGATAATGCCAGTGTTGAGCTCCCGGAGGGAATGATTCAAAACCGTATCGAAGCTTTGATTCAGGACTTAGGTACTAATCTTTCTTATCAGGGGGTAACCATAGAACAGTATTACAGCTATATTAACTCTAATAAGGAAGAGGTCTATGAGAATTACAGGGTTCAAGCCGTTGAATCAATTAAAACAGAACTTGTGCTTGAAGCTATTGCTAATAAAGAAGGAATAACTGTCTCCGATGAAGATGTTGAGAAAGAGATGGAAAAACTCGCTGAAAACCATGGCCGCAAAATTGAAGAATTGAAAGAGGCCTTAACGGCACGAGGGGAATTGGACTGGTTTAAAATAGGCATAGTGTCCGACCGGACTATTGACCTGCTAGTCGAAAAAAACAGTTCCAATAAGAAGGATACCGGGGAACAGTTGGAGAATAACGATATTGAGAAAAAAGAATAGGGGTTAAGATATCAACTTAGGACTTTCCATGTAAGGGGTGAGCATATGGCAAAATTTAATGATGATAAGAATCAGTTAAAATGTTCTTTTTGCGGTAAGACTCAGGAACAGGTTAAGAAATTGGTCGCTGGCCCGGGTGTGTATATCTGTGATGAGTGCATTGAACTGTGTAATGAAATAATTGAAGAAGAGCTTCAGGATGATGTGGGGGCTGAGATTGGGGAAATTCCTAAGCCCAAAGAAATCAGAAGTATTCTCGATCAATATGTTATTGGTCAAGATGATGCCAAAAAAGCCTTGTCTGTAGCCGTCTATAATCATTATAAGCGGATAAGTATCGGTATGAAGATTGATGATGTGGAATTACAAAAATCTAACATTGTTATGCTCGGACCTACCGGTTCCGGTAAGACTTTACTTGCTTCTACATTGGCTAAAGTTCTTAATGTGCCATTTGCTATAGCGGATGCTACAGCACTTACTGAAGCAGGTTATGTGGGTGAGGATGTCGAAAATATTCTTCTAAAAATCATCCAAGCTGCTGACTACGATATTGAAAGGGCAGAAAGAGGTATTATATATATTGATGAGATAGATAAAATAGCTCGTAAATCTGAAAATCCTTCGATTACGAGGGATGTATCCGGCGAAGGGGTTCAGCAGGCACTGCTTAAAATCCTGGAAGGTACGGTAGCGAGTGTTCCTCCTCAAGGCGGACGGAAGCACCCCCACCAAGAATTTATCCAGCTGGATACAACCAATATCCTCTTCATCGTCGGCGGGGCATTTGATGGGATTGATAAACTCATCCAGAACCGTATTGGGAAGAAAGTGATGGGTTTTGGGGCCGATATCCAGAAAAAAAATGAAAAGAATGTCGGAGAAATTTTAAAACAAATCTTGCCTACAGATCTTTTGAAGTATGGTCTAATCCCCGAATTTGTGGGTAGGGTTCCGGTGATCGTCACTTTAGAGGCTTTAGACCAAGATGCGTTGATAAATATTCTGACTGAACCTAAGAATGCTCTGGTCAAGCAATATGAAAAGCTGCTGGAGATGGATGGCGTAGACTTGGAATTCAAAGAGGATGCTCTTAAAGCTATTGCTGATGAGGCAATTCGGCGTAACACCGGGGCTAGGGGTTTACGGGCCATCATAGAGGAAATCATGATGAATGTCATGTACGATATTCCGACCCGCACAGATGTTACAAAGTGTATAGTAACCAAAGATACTATCCTTAAACGGATTGAACCGGAACTGGTGATGGTCGATCAGAAAATTAAAAAAGAAGAGTCGGCATAAAACAAAGGAGTCTGCAAATGCAGGCTCCTGTTTTTCTTCGTAAATCTATTTCATAATCTCGCCCATTTGGGAAACATCGTATCCTCCCAAACCTTCGATTTCCTTGCGGTAGGCTGAGGAACGTATAATTTGGAGTAAAGCTTGAAAATGCGGTTTAGAAAGGTCTTCTTGTCGAAAAACAAGGTCATAGCGTTCTTTCTGTAAGGGAATGAAATCCAGGTCGGGGACTTGCATAGCTACCTTTTCAATACCCAAACCTACATCGGCTTCTCCGCGAGCTACCTTGCTTGCTACGGACATATGACTCATTTCCTCATCATGGTAGCCATTAATGGAATGATTGCTAATCCCTTCTTGTTGTAATTTTTCATCTAAGAGAACTCGAGCACCGGAGCCGCGTTCTCGATTAATGAAACGGACCTCCGGTCGGGTAAGGTCTTGCCAGGTTTTTATGTTTTTAGGGTTATCACGCACTACATAAAATCCTGCAAGGCGATAGACGAGATTAATCACAATTGTCTGGTGACCGGGCAGCAGGCGGCGCACATAAGGGAGATTATATTCATTAGAGTCACTATCCCAGAGGTGGGCGGTGGCGACATTAGCTTGTCCCCGATAAAGAGCCATTAAACTATCGATACTGCCCATATGGCTGCGTAAAAATTTAATAGTGGGAAATTGTTTCGTAAGATGTCGAGTTAGAATGTCTAAGATCATATCTTGGCCACAGATAAGCAACCCATCTAAGGTATTAACTGTTGAGGATGGGGTAAAGATGACAGGGGAGTCTGCCAAAGAGTTAGGAAGAGGATTCGCCGGCAAATTTTTATTATTTTGCTTATAAGCTTCTAGGCTGGCTTCTTCTATGCGTATTTTGCGTCCTATACGATAGGCATCTAATTCCCCTCGCTTAATTAGTTCATAGACGGTAAACTTAGATATTTTGAGTTTTTTGGCCACTTCCACGGGTGTGTACGTAGTATTATCTGACAAAGAGTATCACCTTTATTCATTAAAGTTCAGTTTTGCGTTTGAAAATTTGGATGGATCTAAACTTATTATTTAGTATAGCATATTGTCTGTTGAATACCTAAATAATTATTCCTTTATATTTAATGTTGACTGCTTTAAGAAAGTAAGCTATACTAAAATTACCAATCTGGGTTTGGTTATGCGAGTTATAGTTAGTTATAGTTAATGACTTTAGTTTTTAGTAAAATTTAATGATCTCCGAGCCGTCTTTCCTAAAGATGCTTAAAGAGTATCAATGGAAAACGGTCTGGGTCTTAGAGCCCACGGGGTAAGCCGGGAAACGGGCCTACCTTCCACGTTTGAAAAGGAGCACTTGA